>JAISBQ010000284.1 GCA_031266115.1 Bifidobacteriaceae bacterium | reverse complement strand
TTCACGGGTCTGCACCACCTCCGCGAACCCCTGCGCGCTCAGGGCGCGGGCGAGCATGGCCACCTGTGTGGACTTGCCTGCGCCATCGCCGCCCTCCAGGACCACCAACCGTCCCGCCTGCGCGGGCACACCGGGCGCGGTAGTGAAGGCTGAGCTGGGCGTCACAAGAACCAACCTTAACGGGCCCCTACGACATCGCACCGGCGTAGCCGCATTGCCGCCACGCCTCGTAGACGGCGATCGCCGCGCAGTTCGCCAAGTTGAGGGAGCGGCGCGCCGGCAGCATGGGAATACGAACCTCGCGGTCAACCGCACTGTGAGTCTTGACCCACCGGGGCAGTCCGTCCGGCTCCGGGCCGAACAGCAACACGTCGTCCGGCCGGTAGGTGACATCGGCGAAACACGTCGTCGCCTGAGTGGTGAACGCGAGGACACGACTGGGTGCCACCGCCGCCATCGCCGCGTCGAACGTGGTGTGGCACCGCAGATCGGCGAGGTCGTGGTAATCCAGACCGCTGCGACGCAGCTTCGCATCCGTCAGGTCAAAACCCAGGGGCTCCACCAGGTGCAAGACACATCCGGTGACCGCCGAGAGCCGGATCGCGTTGCCCGTGTTGGAAGGAATGCGCGGCTCGAAGAACATCACGTGGACCACGGCCCACCATGCTGCCACGTCGCCATCGCCGGCTGGTCCACCCACACCGCCGGGCCCGCGGCCCGCCCTACGCGGTCGAGCCGGTTCCCTCGGCGCCGTCTGCCGATCCACGCGATCTCACACCCTTGGACGCGCGCGCTGTCCGCGACGCTGTCCCTCGCGATCCCGATCCGGTGCGCGCGCGGGCGGCGCCAGCTCGGGGCGTGGCCGGGCCCTTGGCGCGTTTGTCCGCCAACAGGCCCGCGGCCCGCTCCAGCGTGATCTCCTCGGGCGATTCGCCGCGGGGAAGGGTGGCGTTGATCTCACCGTCGGTGACATAGGGGCCGTAGCGTCCCGACTTGACCACCACCGGCTTGCCGCTGTGCGGATCCTCGCCCAATTCCTTGAGGGCAGACTGAGCGCCCCGCCGGGTCTTGGGCGCAGCGAAGAGCGCCACAGCTTCGTCGAGGGCGATCGTGAAGATCGCCTCCTCGCTGGCGAGCGACCGCGATACGGTGCCTCGCCGCAGGTAGGGACCGAACCGACCATTCTGCGCAGTGATCTCTTCACCCGTGGCCGGGTCCGTGCCGACCGTGCGGGGAAGCCCCAGCAGCTTGACCGCATCGTCCAGTGTCACGGTGTCCAACGCCATGGACTTCAGGAGCGAGGCATTGCGCGGCTTCGGAGCAGCCTTCTTGCCGCCTTTCCCACCCCCCGCCGATGCCGCAGCCGCCTTCGATGCCGACGCGCCAGCATCGTCCGCGACCACCTCCGTCACATAGGGCCCGAACCGGCCATCTCTCGCCACCACCGTGTACCCCGTAGCCGGGTCGACGCCCAAGGTGCGCGATTCGACACCCTTGGCGGCCTCGGCGAGCAGTTCCTCGGCGCGGGCGCGCGTCAACTCATCGGGCGCCAGTCCGCCGGGAACCGGAGCGCGACGGGGAGCCGCTCCGGGCTCCACGCCAGGCGCCTCGAGGTAGGGGCCGTACCGCCCGACCCGTAGATCGATCCCATCCCCGAGGTTCACGGTGTTGATGGCGCGCGCGTCGATCTCGTCTTGATCTTCGACCATCCGCTTAAGGCCGAGCACCGCCAGGTGATGGCCGGGATCGCGAACGGCGCGTGCGAGATCGTCCTCGCAGGCATCCCCAGTGCCGTAGTAGAAGGACCGCAACCAGCTTTCACGGGCCTCGGCACCCTCGGCAATCCGATCGAGTGAAGCCTCCATCTCAGCCGTGAAATCGTAATCCACGAGGTCTCCAAAATGCCCCTCGAGCAGTCCAATCACGGCGAATGCCACCCACGAAGGCACGAGGGCTTGTCCGCGCCGCTCCACGTAGCCCCGATCTTCGATGACGGACATGATCGAGGCATAGGTGGAGGGTCGGCCGATACCGCGTTTCTCAAGGGCAGCTACCAACGACGCCTCGGTGTAGCGAGGCGGCGCGGTGGTCTCATGGCCCTCGGCGTCGATCGCGGCGGCGGTTAGCTGCTCACCCACCGCCATCTGCGGCAACCGGGCATCGTCTTCACGGCCCCGGTCTTGGGTGTATCGGGCGGCGTCCCGCCCTTCCTCATAGGCGGCGAGGAACCCTCGGTGCGCGATGACCGTGCCCGAGGCCTGGAACGCGACCCGCCGGGCGTCATCGGCGGTGGCGTCGATGCGGACCGTGGCGGTGTGGCCCTGCGCATCGGTCATCTGGGAGGCGATGGTGCGCTTCCAGATCAGTTCGTACAGACGGGCGCCCTCTGCGTCGAGGTGACCCGCCACCTCCGATGGCGTTCGGAACGTCTCCCCCGCCGGCCGGATCGCCTCGTGGGCCTCCTGGGCGCCTTTGGTCGTGGTGGCGTACTCCCGCGGCTGTGGCGGCACCGACGCCGCGCCATACAGTGCGGCAGCTTGGTGGCGTGCCGCGGTCAAAGCCTGATCGGACAGATGCACCGAATCCGTCCGCATGTAGGTGATGTAGCCGTTCTCGTACAGGCGCTGGGCGACCTGCATGGTGCGCCGCGAATTCAGGCGCAGCTTGCGGGCAGCCTCCTGCTGCAGGGTCGAGGTGGTGAATGGCGCCGCGGGCCGGCGCCGGTAGGGCTTGGTGGACAGGTCGCCGACGGTGAAATCCGCCGATGCCAGCGCCTGGGCGAGTGACTCGGCAGTGGACTGATCGACGGCGATAACGCCGGAGGAGGTGAGGTGACCGGCATCGTCGAAGTCCCGGCCGGTCGCCACCCGCTGCCCGTCCAGGGCGACAAGGCGGGCCGTGAATCTGTCCGCGTTGCCGGTTTCGAAGGTTCCAGCCAGCAACCAATAGGAGGCCGCAACAAAGGCGATGCGTTCGCGTTCGCGTTCTACCACCATCCGCGTCGCCACCGACTGGACCCGTCCAGCGGACAGCCCCTTGCCGACCTTGCGCCACAGGACCGGCGACATCTCATATCCGTAGAGCCTGTCGAGGATTCGACGCGTCTCCTGGGCGTCGACGAGGTGGGCATCCAGGGAGCGAGGCTGGGACAGAGCATCGGCGATCGCCTTCTTAGTGATCTCATGGAACACCATGCGTTTGACCGGGATCTTCGGTTTGAGAACCTCAAGAAGATGCCAGGCGATCGCTTCACCCTCCCGGTCCTCGTCTGTGGCGAGGTAGAGCTCATCCGCGTCCTTGAGGGCTCTGCGCAGCTCTGTGACCTTGGCCTTCTTTGCCGGATCGATCACGTAGTACGGCTGGAAGCGATCCTCGACATTGACCGCGAACTTCCGGAAGGGTCCCTTCTTCACCTCGGCGGGCAGATCCGACGGCTGGGGCAGGTCGCGAATGTGCCCGACCGAGGCCTGGACGATAAAGCCGTCGCCCAGGTACCCCTCGATGGTTCTGGCCTTGGCCGGCGATTCGACGATGACGAGCTTGCGTGGGACGCCCACGTCTCCTTCTCCTTCACTCGGGTGAATGCCAGGTGAACCTTACCGGCGCGAACCGACAGCCCGTGCCCTTGGCAATCTCCCCGTCTCACACACCGACGACCGGTCCCGTTGCGGCGGGTCCGCTCGGCGGTGGCGCTCTAGACCGCTGGAGGCGAGTCGATGGCCGGCGCGAGGCCTGCTCGGGTCAGGGTGACCGATGCCTCTTTGCCCATGAGCACGAGGTTGCCGTCCTTGTCGAGGTCCCAGCGGTCCACCGACGCCAAGGCATCCACCAGGTCCGATTCCACGCGCATCACCGTGTCGGAACCGGTGCACGCCTTGAGCCCGAGGACCAGCCGGTCGAAGAATAGCCCGCGAGCACCAAGGGTGCTGACGCGCCCAAAGAAGCCGTTGCACCCGCCGTTGCCCGTCGTCCGGCGAGAGGCGATGCCGATCCACACCCCCGCATCGGGGGCCACGTCCACGTCGCGCCCGCCGGCATGGATTCGCACCACACGCCACGTTCCCGCCCACGTGGCTTCGGTGCCATCGTTCGTCGTCGGAGTCGGTTCCGGACTGCGGGAGTAGGTGAGGGTGACACCGCCACCGCGCAGTTCCAGGACGCCATCGTCGGTCAAGGTCCACCGGGATGCCCGGGAGAAGGCGTCCAGGTACGTCTGGGCGAACTCGGCGCGGCTGCCTGTGCAGCTGGTCGTGGTCACGCCCAACCGATCCGTCGCGAACACACCCCAGGCCGAGGCCGTGTAGATCGTGGCATACGCCTGACAGCCAGTCCATCCGTCGGCCGACGTGTGGCCAAGCGTCAGGTGGACCTCGGCCATGTGGGTCGGATCAGCCTCGGTACCCGCGGTGTTCAGTCCGGTCAGCATCCAATCGCCCACGAGCCGGCCGAGGTCGCGTTCCTGCGTGGCGCTCCCGGGCGATGGCGGGACATCCGCTCGCCAGCCACGGATGCCGACGCCGACAGCCAGCACTACCACCACGGTGACACCGCTCACCCACAGGCGACGGCGTCCGCCCCTGCGTGAACCGGCGCCCTCGCCGGCAACAGCGAAATCGGTCATCCCTCCGCAACTTTGGGAGGAACCTTGACCAAGCCGAGCTGATCGCGCGCGAGCTCCGCTAGGGCGTCGACCTTGGCCCGCGATGGCAACGAAGCGACCCAGCCCACGCACTCGGCCACATCGGCAGCGCTGGCGGCCCCGATTCCGCTGCTCGCCCCTGTCACTACCGCCGTGCGCATGCGTACCTCCCGTGGTCGACGCCCGTGGGATCCACGGTAGCTCAGGACGCGAGACCGATGACATGTGGCACGGTCGGGGTGGGGGACAATAGCCGGAATGAGCGCCGCCGATCGGTGGCTTCGCCGTGTCCTTCAGGATGGTGAGCGGCGGAAGTGCGCCGCCCACATCGAACGCCTTGCGCCTCAGGACGGTGCGACGGCGCCATGGCCACCATGGGTACCGGAGGAGCTTGCTGGCTCCTTCGCTCACGCGGGTATTGCACGACCATGGCGGCATCAGGCTGAGGCGGCCGAGGCGATGTGGTCAGGCCATCACACGGCGGTGGCAACAGCGGCCGGATCCGGCAAGACGCTCGGACTGTGGCTGGCTCCGCTCGCCAGCCTGCATGTGGCAGATACCGTGGGACGCCCAGCCCACCTGGCGGAGCGTCGTCGCGCGCCCACCGCGCTTTACCTGTCACCGACCAAGGCCCTTGGGGCCGATCAACTCGCTGGGCTCACCCGGTTGACCGCCAACGCTGGGGGTCCCGACGTGTTTCGCGCCGTGGTGTGCGATGGCGATGCGGGTTTCGCCGAACGTCGCTGGGCCCAGGCCACGGCGCGCGCTGTCCTGACCAATCCGGACTATCTTCATTTCTCGCTCCTCGCGCACCACGCGCACTGGTCCAGATTCTTGGCAGGGTTGCGCTGGGTACTGGTGGACGAAGCGCACGTCTATCGGGGCTTGTTCGGCGCCCATGTTGCCCTGGTGATGCGGCGCCTGAGGCGGGTGGCACGCCACTACGGCGCCGTGCCCACCTTCGCCCTCGCGTCGGCCACTATCGCCGATCCCCAGGCCACGGGTGCCGCGCTGCTCGGGTTCAGCCCAGATGACATCACCTGCGTCAGCGACGA
>JAISBQ010000239.1 GCA_031266115.1 Bifidobacteriaceae bacterium | reverse complement strand
GCGTCGGAAACGTACCGAAAACGCCTCACAACAAATGTTGGTACGTTTCCGACCGGCCCGCGCCACCTGAGCCATCCGGACCGGGCCCGACGCCGGACCCAGGCGGTCTGTCACCCCACAGCACACGTGCCCTCACGGCTCCCGGCGGAAACAGCGGACGATGACGTCACAACACGGGGACACTCGACCGGCCCCCGCCCAGCAACCCTGACGTGAAAGTGTCCCATCACGGCAGGTCAGAGCTTCGCGCTTGACGTCATGTGCGATCCGACTTTCGCCCACCACGGTGGTCCCGAGGACCCCGCGAAGCTCAATCCACCCTCAACTACTGTCCCCTGTCTCCCACCACGAAGTCCCAATCGCTGCCCCGCCCGGCACGCCAAAGGCCGTCGGCCAGCAGGATCAGTGTCTGTCCTTGGCGGGGGCACCGCGTGGGGTCCGCGCCCACTGCGATCCGACCCGCTTAGCGTGACCGCCGCGCTCCAAGGCGCCGAGCGCGGCAAGGACCGCTCTGGGAGATAGTCCTGCGGCCGCGGTCAGCGACTCGAGTCTGGCTGCGCCCCTCGCTGGGAGCGAATCCAGCACCTGGCGCTCGGCCGAATCGAGGTCGTCGAGCAGACCGGCCGGCCCCTCACGCTCGGGGACGCCGAGGTCCGCCGCGAGCGGCCCCGCCAGCTCGACGACATCGGCGGCGTCGGACACCAGGGTGGCGATGCCGTCACGCACCAACCGGTGGCATCCGGCCGAACTCGCCGAAGTCACTGGGCCGGGCACAGCACCGACCGGACGCACCAGCGATGCCGCGTGGCCCGCCGTATTGCGTGCTCCGGAGCGCCAGCCAGCCTCGACCACCACGGTTGCCGACGTCAGTGCCGCGATCAGCCGGTTGCGCAGCAGGAACCGCTCCCGCCTTGGCGCCGAACCTGGAGGAACCTCGGCGACAACGGCGCCGGTCCGCGCCACCTCCCGCAGCAGCGCCTCGTTGCCGGCCGGATACAGGCGGTCCACTCCCCCGGCCATGACGGCGACTGTCCGCCCACCGCGGCCGAGCGCCGCCCGGTGAGCCGCCCCGTCGATCCCGAACGCGCCGCCCGACACGATACCGATTCCACGTTCCACCAGATCCGAGACCATCGCCGCCGTCACGGTCTCGCCATAGTGCGTGACCGCGCGCGAACCGACCACGGCCACCGAAGGGGTGAAGAAGCCCGCGACATCACCCAACGCCGCCTCGGCGCCAATCGCCCACAGCCCGAGCGGCACCCCATCTCCCAAGTCGTCCAGGCAGCCCGGCCAGTCCCGATCATCCGGCGAGACATAGCGCCCACCCAGCCCCCGGATAACGCGCAGTTCCCGGCGGGGGTCGAGCCCCTCCAGCCGTCGCCGCCATCGCTCCACCGCCCGCCGCACGCCCGTGCCCACGTCCCACGTCCCGCCCTCTCCGACGATGACGTCCCCCACATCCCCGCCCCGCCCACCATCCGCGGCATCAAGCAACCACTCCAGCGCGGCGACCGGGCCGAGGCTCCGCACGAGGACGCCGGCGTCCCGGTCGCCCGGTTCGGCGATCCGGCTCCACGCGGCGCGCGCCAACACCGGGTCAGAGGCATCAAAGACCACCCTCACGCTCATGACCAGGCCTCCCACCGCCGGACCATCGCCGTAGGCCCGATCGCCAAGCGACGGCGACACCCGCTGTAGGCGGCCCCGGTCTTCCCCTCGCCCCGCGCCGGGACGCCCCGACCGCCACCGGTCTTCCCCCCACTCGACGACCATCCCGACCGGCGCTCTGCGCCCGCGCAGTGACGATTCCACCTCCCGCTCATCGCCCCAGCCCCGATCGCAGCGTAAGGGCCGCGTCCACCTCGGACGCTCCGGGCGCTGTGCGGCCGTCCAGATCGGCGATGGTCCACGCGACGCGCAGCACCGAATGGAGCCCGCGCATCGACAGCACACCGAGGCGTTTGGCCGCGAGTGCCGCGCGCATCGCCGCCGAGTCCTCGCCCAGCCGCTCGCGCAACCACGTCCCATCCACCTCGCGATTGGTCACCCATCCGCAGGTCCGCAGGCGCTCGCGCTGGGCCTCGCGGGCCGCGGCGACGCGGGCGGCCACCCGTGCGGAGGGTTCGGCCGCCGGCATCGTCCGGGCAAGGTCCGCGTCTGGTACGGCGTCAACGTCGATCTGCAAGTCGATCCGATCGCGGAACGGCGCGGACAGTCTGGCCAGGTAGCGCCGCTTGGCCACCGAACTGCATCGGCATTGCTCCCCCTTTCCACTCGCCAAGCCGCACGGACACGGGTTCGCCGCGAGGAGCAGCTGGAAGCGGGCCGGATACGTGGCCTGACCGCGGGCGCGCGCCAGGACGATCCGCCCCGATTCGAGCGGCTGGCGCAACGTCTCCAATACCCGCGTCGAGAATTCCGGTGCTTCATCCAGGAACAGCACGCCTCGGTGAGCACGGGACGCTGCGCCCGGCCGCGGGATTCCGCTTCCCCCTCCGACGATGGCGGCCGGCGTGGCCGTGTGGTGCGGCGCCTCGAACGGTGGCCGGGTGATCAGCCCGTCGGCCGGACGGAAGAGGCCGGCGATCGAGTGGACGGCGGTGACCTCAATGGCGGCCTCGGTGTCGAGAGCCGGCAAGATGGAGGGCAGGCGCGAGGCGAGCATGGTCTTGCCCGTGCCGGGCGGCCCGCACATCAGCATGTGGTGGCCGCCGGCCGCCGCGATCTCAAGCGCCTCCTTCGCGACGGCCTGGCCGATGACATCCGCTAGGTCCGGCGCGAGATGGCCAGGACGTGCCGCAGCGCTGATTCCGGGGATCAGAGCGCCGTGCGGAGCCACAATCGATGCCGGGGCCGCCCGCCATGGGACCCTCGCTCCGTACGATTCGGCGAGCTCGGCGAGGCTGCCCACCCCCACCACGCCGACGCCATCGATGAGCGTGGCCTCGGCGAGGTTGGCGGTGGGAACCACGACCCGGTCGATCCCGGCAGCGCGGGCCGCGACCACGGCAGGCAAAGTCCCGCGCATGGGCCGCGTCACGCCGTCCAACCCCAGTTCCCCCAGGTGCATGGTCTGAGCGATCGCCCCAGGCGGGATGTGTCCGGCCGCCGCCAACACCGCGACGGCGATCCCGATGTCGAACGCCGATCCGGACTTGTGGACCGAGGCCGGGGACAGGTTCACGGTGACCCGCTTGTTGGGCCAAGCGAAGCCCGTCGACGCGAACGCCGCCCGGATCCGGTCGCGGGACTCGGCCAGGGCCGTGTCCGGCAGTCCCGTGATGATGAAGTTCGGGATGTTCGCGATGGCGATGACCTCGATGGCCACGATCGTGGCGGCCAGCCCTTCGAGGGTGACGCCGAGGGTGCGGCCAACGGGTGGGGGGTTCACGAGGCACCTCCCAAGCACGCAGAAGGCGGGATCGGGTTCACCGGCCCAGTCTCGGCGACGGCTCGTTGGCGCCCCCCGCGCAGACCCCGACGACCGGGGATAACCGCACGCCCACCGTCCACGGACTGTGGATAACCCCACATCGCGCCGCACAGCATGATTGGGAGGGCGCCTTGCGGCGCCCTCCCAACCGGCCCCGCGCGTCTGCCTCCGCGCGAAGCCGTGTCCCGGCCGGCCTGCGAGAGGCCGGCCAGGATGTTCATTCGCCAGCGCCATGCGCCGCCACAGCGAGTGCCTATGGTGCACCGGTGGGCGCCCCCACCCCCTCGGGCTTGTCCACGGCCGCGACGCCGGCCTCAAGCTTCGCGGACCTCAGCTTCGCGGTTCCAGCGAAGGCGAGTGCTCCGATCAGCGGCAGCACCGCGAGCGCGTACAGGCCCGCCCGCGGGGTGTGGAAGGTGCTTTCCGCCCAGGCACGCAGGTTTGGCGCGAGGAATCCGCCCAGGTTCCCCACAGCGTTGATCAGACCGATCCCGGCGGCCGCCGCGGTTCCGCCGAGGTACTCCGAGGGCAGGGCCCAGAAGACCGGCTGGACCGAGACGAAACCCACAGCAGCCAGCCCGAGAAACCCGAGCGCCAGTTGCGGGACTCCCGTGGCGGCCGAGCCGGCGATCCCGATTGCCGAAGCCCCCAGCAGGATCACACCCAGGGACTTGTACCGGCGGGTGCGGTCCGCGTACCGGGAGATGATGATCACCGCGACCAGTGCCGTGAGCCACGGGACCGCCGTCACCAGCCCCACCTCGAACCCGACGGACTTGCCGACGATGGCGGAGACTTGCTTGGGGAGGAAGAATGTCAGACCGTAAACCGCGGCCTGGATCGCAAAATAGATCAGTGCGAAATACCAGACCCGACCGCTCTTGAGCGCCTGCAATGCTCCGTGCTCGGATTTGCCCATTTCCTCCGAGGCGATCACCTGGGTGAGCGCCTCGCGCTGCTCCTGAGGCAGCCATGTGGCGTTCGCGGGACGGTCAGTCAAGTACCACAGCGCCCAAAATCCGACGACCACCGCGAGTAGACCCTCGACCATAAACATCCATTGGTACCCCGTGAGCCCCCACACGCCGTCCAGTTCGAGGAGCGCTCCGGACAAGGGGCCACCCAGCGTGTTGGCGATGGGCAAACCCATATAGAACAGTCCGCGAGCCCGGTTCGCATATTTCTTCGGCATCCAATACGTGATATAGAGAATGACGCCGGGAAAGAATCCAGCCTCGGCGATACCGAGGGCAAACCGCAGGCCGTAGAACGCGGCGGTTCCGTTGACAAACATCATGGCACCGGAGATGAGTCCCCATGTTACCATGATGCGTGCCATCCACCATCGGGCCCCGACCTTGTGCATGATGAGGTTGGAAGGAACCTCGAACACGGCATACCCGATGAAGAACAGTCCCGCACCGAACGCGTATGCGGCGGAGGAGATGCCGAAGTCGATCTCAAGCTGCGACTGTGCGAACCCGACGTTGGAGCGATCGAGGAACGCGATGACGTACATGAGCAGCAGGAACGGCATGAGCCGCTTGAGCACCGGCTTGACGGCCGATTCAGCAGTCTGGATCACCGACTGCGGAAGGTGTGAAGACGAAGACACAATTCACCTCGTTGTGTGTTGAGAGAAAGGCACAACCGTCGTCTCAGTTGACGACAAGCCCGCCGTTGACGTTGACGACTGCTGCTGTGATATAGCCGGCATCCTCGGAGAGAAGGAATTCGACGGTAGCAGCAATATCGGTCGGGGTTCCGATTCGATCCAGCAGGAGACCGCTGGCCATCTGGGTCTTTCGCTCATCAGTCAGGCGCCCGCCCATGATTTCAGTATCGATGGGGCCCGGGGAGACAACGTTGACTGTCACGCCAAACTTGCCAACCTCCCGCGCCACGGCGCGAGAGAATCCGATGACCGATGCCTTGGAGGCAGAATAGGGCACCTTCGAATAGGTGCCGCCGCCCATCTGCGCCGATGCCGACGAGAGATTGACCACGCGCCCAACCTCCCGGTCCACCATCCCGCGGATTGCGCGCTGGTTGACAAGGAATGTACCGGTGGAGTTGATGTCGAGCACCCGGTTCCATTCATCGAGGGTGACATCGAAGAATGGCACAGGCGAGGCGACACCAGCGCCGTGCGCCAGGCCCACCACGGGCGGCAAATCGGCCTCGATACGCGTGAATACGCCGTCCACCTCATCCGGGGAGGTGATATCGACGCCGTAGCCTTTGACGGTGGTGCCGGCATCGGCGTTGGCCTGGGTAGCGAAGGCCGTCACGGCCACCTTGTCCACGTCGAGCGCCGCGACATGCCAGCCGGCCTGCGCCAGGCGGCGCACCACGGTACGTCCGATCCCGCGGGCAGATCCGGCGCCGGTCACGACGGCGGTGCGCTCGGTGGGGAATCGATGCAATGGGTTCACTGTGACTTTCCTACTTTCCTTGTGGAGGGCCGGCGGTCCGCCCTGATCGGCGAGCCTGTCGCGGCGGCGAACATCGGGGATGGTGCGTCCAGCACCGTCCTATCTCGCGGACGATGGCGTCGAGCGAGTGGAGATCATGGGCAAAGCGCCCGAGGAACAGGCCGTCAACGCAGCCACCGAGCGCCGTGGCGGTACCGGGCCCGGCCGCTCCGCCGTAGACGATCCGCCATGGGCCGGCTCGACCGTTCAGGGTGGCGCGAAGGGCGTCAGCCACATGGGCGACGTGGCCGGCGGGTGCGCCGTGAGCTGCGCCGATCGCCCAGACCGGCTCATAAGCGACCACGACCGGCGCACTGTCCAGGCCGCTCATCGTCTCGGCGACGGACTCGACGACGCGATCGGCCGCCGCCTCGCGTGGGCCTGGTTCGTCCTCACCCACACACAGGAGAGGTATGAGGCCATGCCTGAGGGCCTGGGCAACCTTCTCGCGCACGACGACTGGGGTTTCGCCATGGTCGCGACGCCGTTCGCTGTGCCCCACCTCGACGTAGCGGCACCCGATCTCGGCCAGCAAGGACGCGGTGACCTCGCCGGTGTGAGCGCCATCGTCCGTGGCGGCCACCGACTGGGCTCCCAGGCAGATCCCGCTGCCCTCCAGCAGATGGGCGGCGCTTTCCAGCAGCGGAAAGGACGGAAACACCACCACCTCGATCCCCCGCCGCGACGCCATCTCGGCCATGGTCACCACCCCACGGATCCAGGCGCGGGTGTGAGCGGCGCCGAAATAGGCCTTGGTGGAGATGGCGACGAAGGGGCGTGCCTCCCGTGCCGGGTGGCCGGTCATGTCCGCCCGCTCCCACCGGCGAGTGCGCCTTCCAGCGCCGCGATTCGGGCGACCTTCGCCGCCGATGGCGAGGCCGGGTCGAACCGCACAGCCAGCCAGGCGTCGAGGAGCCGGCGGGCGAGTTCGAGTCCGACGGATCGTGCGCCGAGGCACAGCACCTGAGCGTTGTTGGACAGGATGGACCGTTCCACGCTGTAGACATCGTGGGCGGTGACGGCGCGCACGCCCAGAACCTTGTTGGCAGCAATCGCCATGCCAAGCCCGGTGCCGCAGATGAGCAAGGCCCGGTCGGCGGTTCCGGCGGCGACGCCGCGAGCCGCGGCCGCTGCGATGTCGGGATAGGGAGTGTGGGCGCCCGGAGCGACCCCTACGTCGACAACCTTGTGTCCGCGCGCGGCGAGGTGGGCGCCCAACGCCGCTTTGTAGTCGGTGCCCGCGTCGTCGCAGCCGATGGCGATCGACAGAGGTGCCGGGCTCATCGGTCCGTCTCGCTGACCAGGGCGGCGATGGCGCTGAGCACGAAAGCGAGGGACGTGGCGCCGGGATCGGGGGTACCGACGGACTTGTCCGCCAGGACTCGCGCCCGCCCACGCCGCGCTGGGATCGCGGCGGTACCCTCGGCGCTGAGATCGGCGGCGCGACACGCCTGGACGATGGCGTCGCGAGCAGTCATCCCCGCATCCGCGGCCTCGGTGAGGGTGTCGGCGAAAGGCACCAGCGCGTCAAGCAGTGTCTTGTCGCCCACCTCCGCCCCGCCGGCGGCAGCGATCTGACGGGCCGCCTCCTGCGCCCCGCGTGCTGCGGCATCGAGCGTGATGGGCTGAGCGTCAGTGGGCAGGTATCCGGCCAACGCCGTCAACCCCACGCCCCACAACGCCCCGGATGTGCCTCCGGCCCGATCCGCCCACGCCTCGGCAGCGTCGGCAAGGACTCCGCTTTCCCCACGTGCGGAGCGATTGGCACCTCGCGCGGCGCCAAGAGCGGCATCAATCCCCCGGCACATGCCGCGCCCGTGGTCGCCGTCACCCGCCACCGCGTCCAAGCGCCCCAATTCCTGGGCATGTTCGTGAAGTACGGCAGCCGCCACCTCAAGCGCCGCCAGCACCGCGGAGTCAGTGTTCGTGCCCAGAGCCGGCGCGGTGGACGCCGCATCCGGCATGTCGCCGTGTGCGGTCACGAGACCGCTGCCCATCCGGCTGGCCTCCAGCACCTCCGAGGCAGGCCGCTCACCTGACGTGTCGAGGTGCGTCTCCGCACCGCCATCGCCCACCCTGCCGGGACCCGGGTCCACGGCCGACATCCACACAGCCGTGCGGTGGAAAGCCGGTGTATCGGCCGGGGCGAGCCACAACTCTTCGAGGTCACGGTCGAGCCAGGTGACGGTGAGCGAGCATCCGGCCATATCGAGGGAGGTGACATGCTCCCCGACCTGCGGCGCCACGATCCGGACGCCGCGCACCGTCAGCCGAGCGGCCACGGCCTTCCACAGGACGAAGAGCTCCTCGTACTTGATCGTTCCCAGCCCGTTGAGGAGCACCGCAGCTCGGTCTCCCGCATCGCTCGGCCATTCGGCGAGCACCCGGTCCACGAGACGATCGGCGAGGTCATCGGCACTTCCGGCACTCTCCTCGCCCACGCCGGGCTCTCCGTGGATTCCCAGACCAAGCCCCATCGCGCCATCGGGCAGCGTGAACAAGGGCTCAGCCGCCCCGGGCAGGGTGCATCCGTCGAAGGCGACGCCGAACGAGCGGGTGCGCGCGTTGGCGATTCGCCCGATCTGGCCCACCTCGTCGAGTGGGCGGCCCTGCGCGGCCGCGGCGCCGGCAATCTTGACGACGGTCACGTCGCCCGCCACACCCCGGCGAGAATGGGCGTCCTCGGGTGGAGCGGAGGCAACGTCATCGGACACCGCCAGAAGCTCCACGCCGATTCCCTGGGTGCGCAACCGGCCGGCGGCGGCCGTGAAGTTGAGGACGTCCCCGGCGTAGTTGCCGAAGGCGAGCCACACGCCGGCGCCGCTTTCGGCGGCACGGCACACGTCGACAACCTGTCGAGTGGATGGGGAGGAGAAGATGTCACCGCACACCGCGCCATCGGCCATCCCCTCGCCCACGTACCCGGCGAAGGCGGGATAATGGCCGGTCCCGCCGCCGATGACGATCGCCACCTTGCCCGCGGACGGCGCCTGGGCGCGGACTACACCGCCGGGAACGGCCCGAACGTAGGGGTAGGCGGCCGACACGAAGCCGGCGAGCGCCTCCGAGGCGAAAGACTCGGGGCTGTTGGAGATGTATGTCACGTGGGTTTCCTCCCTGTCAGATCAGGACGTCTCGCGGGGCACCGAGCGCAGGACGTCGCGGATGTATTCGCGGTTGATAGCGGCCACACCCAGAGAGTCCGAGCCGTAGTGTTCGCAGACGAACGGGCCGGTGAATCCTGCGGCGATGGCCTCGCGGATGTGGCGGCGGTAGTTGACGATCCCCATGACCAGCGGAACCGGAGCCGTGGCGTACGCGCCCGTGGCCGGGTCGATGTCCCGCAGATAGTTCTTGATGTGCCAGAAGTTGGTGTGCGGCAGAACCTTGGCGAACATGGTGGGGATGTCCTCGATCTCGCGGTGCAGGCGCACGAGGTTGCCGAGGTCGGGGTTGAGACCCACGTTGGGCATGTCCACGTCCTTGAGGAAGCGGATGGCGCGGTCCGGGGTGCCGAGGAAAGTGTCCTCGTACATCTCCAGGCTGATCTCGACGCCCACCTCGGCGCCGTGGCGCGCCAGTTCCTGGATGCGTTCCACGGCTAGATCACGCACCGGCGAATCGTCAGGTGGATCGACATGACCGTCTTCGAGCCAGAACCACCCGGCGCGGGCCTGGGCCGGGGTGAGCGCCTGCATGAATCCGAAGTTGACGATGCCGGCGCCCAGTTCCGGTGCCCGGTCGATGATCGTGTGGCCGATCTCGCAGAAGCGTTCGCCATCTGTGGCGTCCACCACGCTGCGGCGTGTGGTGGAAATCGAGGCGACGGCAAGCCCGGACGCTGCGACTGCGTCGACGAACTCGGCAAAGCGGGGCGCGGACAACTCCCCGATCGACACCCAGGCGTCGGTGGGGTCCACGTAGGTGAAGCCGAGTCCGGCTACCTCGTCGAGCTGGGCGCGCCACGTCGCGGCCGGGGCGTCGAGAAGTGGCGTGCCATCCGGCGTGGTGTTGCCGAAGGACAGCATGTTGGCCGCGATGGGCCAGGTTTCGGGAGTGAACACCATTGGTCTCCGTTTCGTCTATATCCAATGTCATATGGGATCAACGCCACTGGAGGCGCCTTAAGCGCCAGAGTCTTGCAGACGGTCCCGTCAATGTCTAGCCAAGGCGTCACCGCATGAGATAATGTCGCATCTACGAGATCACCCTGAACCACCTAAGGATCGGACAACCATGGATGAGCTAGATGCGGGCGAACCAAGCCCGTCGGAACGGGCACGCGCGGCCGATGCCGCGGATCTGTACTACCTCCAGGGCCTCAAGGTCGAGGAGACTGCTGACCGTCTTGGTCTGTCCAGATCGACGGTCTCGCGCCTCCTCGCCAAGGCCCGGCGCTACGGCATCGTCGAGTTCGTGCTGCACCGCACGGCGGACGAGGCCAGCACGCTCAGCGGGCGCCTACACGCGCAATTCGGGGTGCGCGCCATCGTCGCTGCCATCCCGCCGGACGCCCCGCGAGCCGAGCGGATGGACGCGGTGGGGGAACGGGCGGCCAGCCACCTCGCGACACTGGTGGCGCCGGACACGACCGTCGCCGTCGCCTGGAGTCCCCACATCGAGGCACTGACCAGGCACCTTCCCACCCTGCCCACGCCGGGCACCCGCGTAGTGCAGCTTCATGGCTCGGGCACGGGTTTTGTCTCCGGGGTCCACGACGCCGGCAAGGTCCTGGACCGTGTGGCGCTCGCCTTTGGCGCCACGGCGCATCCGCTGCCCATCCCCGCATTCTTCGATTCGCCGGCCACGCGCGACGCCGTGTGGGCCGAGCGCTCGGTCCGGCGAATTCTCCGCCTGCGACGCGCCGCCCACGTCGCCATCGTCTCGGTGGGCGTCCTCGACACCGAGGAGCCGGGACACCTCTACCGGGCGGGGTTCCTCGACGGCAACGACCTCGCCGATCTGGGGCGCGACGGCGCCATGGGCGACATCGGCACGGTCTTTGTCCGGGCCGATGGCACCAGCGACGGGATCGCCGTCAACGCGCGGTCCACGGGGTTGCCCATCGCCGAGTTGTGCGCGATTCCCACCCGTGTGCTCATCGCGGGCGGATCCCGCACGGCCCCAACGGTGCGTGCCGCGTTGCGTGCCGGCGTGGCGACCGACATCGTCCTCGACGATGCCGCCGCGCGCGCACTCTTGAGCGACTAGAGCACCGTGGGAGGATGGCCCGCGTGTCTCCGAACGCGCGTGCGGCGCGGTACGCATCGGCATCGTCCGCCGATGACGCCGCCCAGTCCACGCCGCCCCTCGAGCGCCGCGCCATGCGGGACGACGTGCGCGACGCGATCCTCGCCATGCTCATGGATGGGCGCCTGGAGCCTGGAGCCGCGGTCGGGATCGACCGAACCGCGAGCCTCTTGGGTGTCTCGCCCACCCCGGTGCGCGAGGCGTTGGCCGAGCTTGAGGCCACCGGCCTGGTCGAACGGTCAGCGCACCGCGGCTACCAGGCCGCTCCCCCGGTCAGCGCGGCACAGGCGAGGGAGATGGCCGATGTCCGCCTCCTAGTCGAACCCGCCGCGGCCGCCGGAGCGACTCGGCGCGCGGGCGCCGGGTTCCTGGGCGATCTCGCGGCGGCGCACCGTGCGCACACCGACGCGGCCCATCTCGCCGCGGACTGGGACGGGTCCCGCACCGACGATCACGGCCTGCCGATCTGGATGGTCCCCTACTTCCACGCGGATTGGTCGTTCCACCTCACCATCGCCGACCACTGCGGCAACCGCTACCTGCAACGCTTGATCGCCAGTCTGGGCGCCCCCCAACAGCGGATGCGCCAAAGCGCCGGCGGTGGACGGCCCGATTGGCGCGAGGCCGTCGCCGAACACTCCCAGGTCCTCCGCGCCGTCGAATCCGGCGACCCAGACCGGGCCGCCGAGGCCATGCGCGCTCACCTCGAGGCCCTACGGGACCGCTCCATCGCGGACGCATAGAGCACCCCACGGAACGAACGCGTGAAGGCCCAGCTCACCTCACACAAACGCACCCTCGACGTGATCGATCTCCCGGACCCTCCCGGATCGTGACACCAGGACACCGACCACGTCGATCCGAATTTCGCTCGTTCGGCATTCGTGCGCCGCGGCCCATTGCGCCGCGAGCCGCCGCAGCCGTGCGTACTTGGCCGCGGTCACGGCGAGGACAGGAGTTCCGAAGCCCACGCCACTGCGGGTCTTCACCTCGACCACCACCAGCGTGTCCGGGGGACAATGCGCCACGATGTCGACTTCGCCGTCGCGCCCCCGCCAGTTGCGGTCCAGCACCACCATCCCCCGCTCGCCCAAGTAGTGCGCCACCACATCCTCGCCGATGGCGCCAAGCTGGCGAGGAGTAAGGGCAGAGGCGGGCTTCCCAGGCATCGCCCCAGTGTGCGTCATCGTCGGCTGGCGGCGCACCGCTGGCCCGTACGGCCTGTGGACAACGCCTCCCTGGACCCTTACGTGGGCAGCTCCAGATCGGACTTGGCCAACTCCTCGATATTGACGTCCTTGAAGGTCAGGACGCGGACTGTACGAACAAACCGGGCCGAGCGGTAGACGTCCCACACCCAGGCGTCGGCCATGGCGATCTCGAAGAAAACCTCACCGCCGGCAGAACGGACTTGGACGTCCACGGTGTTCGCGAGGTAGAAGCGGCGATCGGTTTCCACCACGTAGGTGAACAGCGAGACCACGTCGCGGTACTCGCGGTAGAGCGCGAGTTCCATCTCGGCCTCATAGCTCTCCAGATCCTCGGCACTCATGGAACGTCACCTCCCCTCGGCTGCGGGAACATCGGCGAACACGTGGCCCGGGTTGCGCAGAAGTGCCAAGCGGTTCAAGGGCCAGGTGCGGATCTTGGCGATCCCCACCACGTTCCCAAGCTTGACGCTTCCGCCATCCTCGTCGTCCTGGTGGGCGCGGGAATCGCCCGAGTGGGACCGGTTGTCGCCCATCATCCACAGGGCGCCTTCAGGCACCGTGACATCGAGTTCGGCCTCGCAGGCGACCTCGCCCGGTTTGAGGTAACCCACCTCGTCCAACGCCACCCCGTTGACCGAGATGACACCGTCCATCAGGCCGTTGGCATTGGTGTCCACGTCGCCCACCTCGCATTCGATGTGGTCGCCGCCCGTCCCGATGACCCGCTTGATCAGGAAGTTGTCAGCGGTTGATGGTGCCAGACCGATCGCCTGGAAGGCACCGTTGATCCACGCCCCGACACCGGTCTGGGCAGGCAGAGCAGGCCCGCTCAACCACCCGCCGGGATCGGTGAAGACCACCACGTCGCCGCGGTGCACGCCGAAAGGGGTAGGAGCGAGCTTGGACACCATCACCCTGTCGTCAATCAGCAGCGTGTCCTCCATGGACGGTGAGGGAATGAAAAACGACTGGACCAGGAACGTCTTGAGCACGAACGACAGCACCACGGCGGCCAACGCAACAAACGCGATCTCCTTGGCGGCGCGAGCCACCCAGCCTCCTGTGAACCGCGCCGGGGGCGCCTTGTCCTCGTGATCCATACTCATCCCCTTCGGGTCCATGTCAGTCCTGCCACCGTGGTCGCGCGCCGCGCCGCTTGGCCCGCCACGCACACCCGTCCAGCCTCTCACTTTTGCCGCCCTCCCGTGGGACGCCTTCCCGCGACCGGAGCCGGCATCCTCATAGTTCCGCCAGACCTGGATGAGGAACGTCGACGAACGTGGCACCGGGGTTGCGCAGCAGCGCCAAGCGCGACAGCTTGGTGAACGGCGCCAAACGCACCTTCGCGACCCCCACTACGAGATCCATGTCGACAGCCCCGTCCGACTCGCCTCCCCGGTGATAGCGCGAGTCCATCGATCCTTGTCTGTTGTCTCCCATCACCCACACGGCACCGTCCGGGACAGTCACGGACAGTTGCTCGGTACACGGCATCGCGCCCTCGGCGAGGTAGGGCTCACTCAAGACTTCGCCGTTGACGCTCAGCGCGCCGGCCTGCCCAGCCCCGGCCACCTGGCATTCCACAGTGTCTCCGCCCATCCCGATGACCCTCTTGATGAGGAATTGATCGTCATCGGGGGGTGCCAGGCCCACGCCCTGCAGGAAGGCGTGCCACACCTCACCAACAATGGATCGGTTCGCCGCGGGCGGCGGCGAGAGCCATTCACCAGGATCTTTGAACACCACGATGTCGCCGCGGTGGACTGCCAGCGGCCCCGGCGCGAGCTTCGACACCAGGACCCGATCACCCTCCTCCAGCGTTTGTGCCATGGATCCCGAGGGAATGGAAAACGTCTGCACCAGGACCTGCTTGAGGAGGAAGGAAAGCGCCAGCGCCGCGACAACAACGATCAGGAGATCTCGGATCGTGCGCGCAACGCGCACTGGTGTGGGCGCGGGGAGAACTGCCCGATGGGCGCCGCCTCTCCTCATGCCTCGACCAGCTTCCACGTCCGGCGGTGTTCCTCGCAGGCGCCAAGCGCTGCGATCGCCGCGCGATGCCGAGCCGTCCCATAGCCCATGTTCTGCGCCCAGCCGTAGCCCGGGTAGCGCCCATCAAGCACCGCCATCGCTCCGTCCCGTGCACACTTGGCCACCACGCTCGCGGCGGCGACCGACGCGGCGAGCCGGTCGGCTCCCACCAAGGTCTCCGTCCGCCATCGTGCGCGCTCAGGCTGGTTCGCTTCGGCGAGGGTCACCGGCGACGGCGTCAGCCAATCATGTCGCCCGTCAAGCAGGACGATGGCGGCCCGCGCCTCCACCCCGGCATCCGCCAGCACGGTCAGTGCGCGCCATCCAGCTGCGCGCAGGGCACCCACAATGCCCAATCGGTCCACCTCGCTGGCGGTGGCCCACCCAAGCGCCGAGGCACTCGCCCATGCGTGGATCAGGGGTACCAGGCGGGTGCGGCGAGCTGAGGTCAGCGCCTTGGAATCGTCAAGACCGGGTGGAGGCGGCAGCGTTCCGGGAACCACGGCGACCGCGCCGACGCACACCGGACCGGCCAAGGCACCCCTGCCGACCTCGTCCATGCCCACCACGATGCGGGCGCGGGCAAACAGGGCGCGCTCACGCACCAGGGTCGGACCGCTGACTCCCGGGTGGGGCGCCGCGGTCGCGACGGGGGTCAAGAGCCCTGTGGAGCGGACGCCAAGGTCTCGGCGGCTTCGGACTCGACCGCGGCGGCCTCGACGGCACTGGCGTCGACGGACTCAGCCGCGGCGGCGCGCTGGGACCCATAGGCGGTGCGACGCTCGCGAATCTTGGCGGCCTTTCCGCGACGCTTGCGCAGGTAGTAAAGCTTGGCCCGACGCACATCGCCCCTGGTGACGACCTCAATGTGGTCGATGGAGGGGGCGTGGACGGGGAAGGTGCGCTCGACACCCACACCGAAACTGATCTTGCGGACCTTGAAGGTCTCGCGCACACCCGAGCCCGAGCGAGCGATCACCACACCCTGGAACACCTGGATGCGGGACCTGCTGCCTTCCACCACCTTGACGTGGACTCGGACCGTGTCGCCTGGCCAAAAGACCGGGATATCCTCGCGGAGCGAGGTCTTGTCGATGGCGTCCAACTGGTGCATCGTGGCCTTCTTCCTCCCGGGTGCCACAGGTCACGGCCGGTGCTTGGCGCGCAGGGACGCTGCGCGGGAGTCACAGGATTGATCGCTGGCCCATCTTCGGTCCCCCTGTGGCAGGCCCCGAGGGCCAGCGATGCCAAAGAGTTATTCTGCCACACCGCCACCCGCCTGGCCGCAACCACCGCGACGCCTCGGCCGTCACGCCCCGGTCACCGGCATCGTTCTGGCATGCTAATGTGATATCACCTTGCTATACAACAGGAGGCTGACATGACAACTGACACAGCGGCATCGTCCGGCGCTGGCGCGGGCGTGAGCGCCCCGGAGATCGCCGAAAGACCGGGCGTCACCATTCCTGGCTGGGCAGGCGTGATCGCGCTCATTGTCCTGACCGGGGCGAGCATCCCACTGTTCGCTCTCGCCGCCACGGCTCAGTCCACGGCACCGTTCACCGGAACCGGAGGCGGGATCCTGCTGCTCGCAGGCTGCCTCGTGGGCAGCGGGCTCACCGTCGTGACGCCCGGAACCACCAAGGTGCTCACGTACTTCGGCCGGTACCTCGGGACCGTGCGGCGCCCGGGGCTGTACACCGCGAAACCCCTCACCGGTCACGCCAAGCTGTCCGTGCGGGTCCGCAACTTTGAGACCGGTGAGCTCAAGGTGAACGATGCCGACGGCAACCCGATCAACATCGCCGCCATCGTCGTGTGGAAGGTCGCCGACACCGCCAAGGCAACTTTCGCCGTCGAAGACTACGAGTCGTTCGTGCAGGTCCAGGCCGAATCGGCACTGCGCCATGTGACCACAGCCTACCCCTACGACGGACCGGATGGAGCAACGACCCTGCGCACGTCGACCGCCCAGGTGTCGGCGGAACTGGCTGCCGAGGTCGCCGAACGGGTAAGCGTCGCCGGCGTGGAGATTCTCGAAGTGCGCATCTCGAAACTCGCCTACGCACCCGAAATCGCCCAGGCGATGCTCCAACGCCAGCAGGCCGGCGCGATCATCGCCGCCCGCGAACGGATCGTCGAAGGGGCCGTGAGCATGGTCCACGAGGCGCTCACCAGGTTGGAAGCCGAAGGAATCGTCGCCCTGGACGATGAGCGCCGCGCCGCCATGGTCTCCAACCTCCTCGTGGTACTCACCGGCGACCAACGGGCCACCCCCGTCATCAACACTGGGACCCTGTATGCGTGATGGGTGACAGCGGGCGCGACGCGAACGCTGGCGCACAGGCTCAGGCGCAGGGCACCGGCGGGCGTGAGCGCAAGTCGATCCTGCTGCGGCTTGACCCGGCCGTCTACGAGTCGATAGCCGAATGGGCGCACGACGACCTGCGCTCCGTCAACGCCCAGATCGAGTTCCTCCTGCGCCGGGAACTCACCGCGGCAGGCCGCACCCCACGTGGCGCCCGCCCACTCCCCCGCCGCGGCCGCCCACCGGCAAGCACAACACCGTGACCACCACCTGATCGATGACGGTCGTCGCCACGGTGGTCACAGTCCACGGTCCCTCGGTGGAACCCGTGCCCGCTCGGCGCGAAACCCGGTGAGTGATGACGATGGGGCTCAGCGTGAGGACGATTGGCGCCTTGGGGGCAAGGCCTTTGCCTATCCGGCGGTTCCCCGCAGGCCGTCCCGCGCACCTCGACGGACCACTCGCCGCCACGCGACCTCAGCGGTGCTTTCGGAAACTACCGGCGTCACATCATCCTCCTGGTGGACCGCGGACTCCTCGATCTGACGATCCCGGAAGCGCCCAACGGGAAGAATCGACACTACGTCACGATCGACAAGGGACTTCAGGCGATCAGCCGAGAGGCAAGCACCTGACAGTCCTGGAGCCACTCGAGGCGCGTGCCGACGCGCAACGCTGGTCATGGCGCGCCGGGCACTCCGAGTGGGCCGCATCTGACTCCGACCATGCCTCGCGTCCCCGGAAGTGCCCCGAAGTTGATCCGAGCGAAACTTCGCGACACTTCCGGGAACCGCTGGCACCGGCGCAACACGCGCGACACCGTCGGCCACCATCACGCTTCGCGACACGGATACTGAGGTCAAGCCCCGTGGGCCGGGAGCAGGTCGGGGCGGCGCTCGGCCGTGCGGGCGAGAGACTGTGCGTGGCGCCACTCGGCGATCCGCGCATGATGTCCAGACAGCAGCATCGGGGGAACATCAAGACCACGCCACGACTCCGGACGCGTATACACCGGGTATTCCAGCAACATACCGGCGTGCGACTCCTCGACCAACGACTCCGGATTGCCGATCACCCCCGGCAGAAGCCGGGCCATCGCCTCAACCATCACCAGCACCGCCGCCTCACCACCGGCGATGACGTAATCACCGATACTCAACTCACGAACCTCCACCCCATCCCGGCCCGCATAATGATCCGCCACCCGCTGATCGATCCCCTCATAGCGGCCACACGCGAACACCACGTGCCGCGCCCGCGCCAACCGTCCCGCCTCGTGTTGCGTGAACGGGTATCCGGCCGGCGAGGGAATCACCAACACCGTTCCCGCCACGCTGCGCGTCTCGCTCTGGTCAGGTCCATCGGCTCCGCGGACGATGCCGTCTCCCGCACCCAACCCCCCGCCGCACCCCACGCTCAAGCCGTCCGCCGTCTCGCCATCGGCGAACCCCGCGTGTGGCCCCTCGCCCATCCCGAGGACATCGTCAAGCGCCTCGCCCCACACTGGCGCGGTCATCACCATGCCTGCGCCGCCACCGTAGGGAGAATCGTCGACCGACCGGTGAACATCGCGGGTCCACGTGCGCAGGTCGTGAACGTGCAGGTCGATGATGCCGGTCTCGGTAGCTTTGCCGACCAGCGACACCGTCAATGCGTCGAGGTACTCGGGAAAGATGGACACCACGTCGATTCTCACGGCTGATCACCCGGCCGGGGCGCGGCATCGTCCATGTCATCCGGCTCGGCAGGGCGGACGGCGAGCAGGCCCGCCGGCGGATCGACCACCATGCGACCACCCTCGACATCGACAACCGGGACCAGAGCCCGGACAAACGGCACCAACGCCACACCGCCTCCCACCTCACGAATCTCCACAAGGTCTTGCGCCGACCCGCTGACCACGCCCACCACCTCGCCTGCCGGCGTGCCATCGGGTAGCACGGCGGCTAGGCCGCGCAATTCATGGGCGTACCACGCGTCGGGTTCACCGGCGCCGGAGTCCGCGAGGAGCAACGTCCCGCGCAGGGCGCCGGCGGCCTCGCGATCCGACACCTCCGCGAACCGCGCGAACCAGCCCTTCGCGTCGTGGCGAACGGTCGCCAGGGTCAGGTATCCGGTGCCGTCGCGGTCGGTCACGAACACCGTTCCGGGCGTCAGGCGCGCACCCGGACGGTCGGTGCGAACGTCCAGACGGACCTCGCCCTTAACCCCGCGCGGCCCGCCGATGCGGGCGACAACGAGTTCCACGGCGCCAGCAGGGAGCCTCAGCGGCGATCGGTGTCGACCACGTCCACGCGAACAGGGCCGGACCGGGACAACGCGTTCATCACGGTGCGCAGCGACCGCGCGGTGCGACCGCCACGACCGATCACCCGTCCCAGATCGTCAGGATGGACACGCACCTCGAAGGTCTCACCGCGGTTCCCCCGCCGGGCCTTGACCCGGACATCATCTGGACGGTCGACGATGCCGCGCACCAGGTGATCGAGCGCATCACTCAGCATCGGTCGACTCTCCGACTTCGGGCTGGGCGCTGGCCTCGGGGGCACCTTCCGACTCCGCGTCAGCGGCAGCAGTGGGCTCCGTTCCCACAACGGCAGGCTCGGCCGGCTGCGGGTCACTGGGCTCGGCGGCCCCGGCAGCAGCCTTGACCTCGGAAGCAGCCCTGACCTTGGCTTCAGCGGCCGACCTGGCCGCTGTCGCCTTGATCGCCTGGGCCTCGACCGCCTCGACCGCGGCTGCAGCGGCCTGCGCGGCAGCCCGCTTCGGCGCGAGCCTGAGGGTGCCTTCCTCGCCCGGCAGACCTCTGAACTTCTGCCAATCGCCGGTGATCTTCAACTGCTTGAGCACGGGCTCGGTGGGCTGGGCGCCCACCGACAACCAATACTGCGCCCGCTCAGAGTTGATCTCGATGTAGCTCGGATCCTCGGTGGGATGGTACTTGCCGATCTCCTCGATAACGCGCCCATCGCGCTTAGCCCGGGCATCGACCACAACGATCCTGTAATACGGTGCGCGCATCTTGCCGAGGCGCTTGAGACGAATCTTGACAGCCACTGGTGTGGAATCTCCTACGTGTTCGAAGCGGGTGAGCCCGTGCGCCGAGTCCCGTGGGGTTGGATCTTCGCGAAGCTCGAAGGGACGCGTGCCGCCGGGTGAGAGGGTCCGGCCGCCCGCGTACAACCCTCCATTGTGCCATGTCTACGGTGGCGTCCAAACCGCCCGCGCCCCGGCACTGATGCCCGACCATCCCGAGGCCGGCCGCGAGGCGCTGCGACCGGTGGACCGCAGCCGCCCCGGGGTTGGGAGCGCCGGGGCGCGGGTGCGTCATCGTCCCTTGAATAGGCCACCAAGGCTGGGTGGGAGGTCTAGCTGCGGTGGGGCGGCCGGCTCGCTTGAGCCAAGGCCGAATGCGGAACCCTTGGCGGGCTTGGACGGAGCCGGCGGGGCGGTCATCCGTTCCATGGCGGCGCGCTCTTCCGCGGCACGCTTGGCGGGATTGCCGGAGCGGGACTTCTTCCCACGCCCCGGTGCCACCATCCGGCCCTTGGACTTCTTTCCGCCCATTCCCGGCACCGGCGTGCGACCGCGAGCCATCTGACGCATCATCTGTTTTGCCTGGTCGAACCGTTGGACTAGCTGGTTGACCTCGGTCACCGATGTCCCCGAGCCTCGCGCAATCCGGGTGCGACGCGATCCGTTGAGGAGCCTGGGATCGGCTCGCTCCGCGGGAGTCATCGACCGGACAATCGCTTCGACGCGAGTGACCTCGCCTTCGTCCAGCGAGTCGAGCTGCTCGCGATACTGTCCGGCGCCAGGCATCATGCCGATCAGTTTTCGCATGGACCCGAGCTTGCGTACCTGCTGGAGCTGATCGAGGAAATCGTCGAACGTGAAATCCCCGTCGCCGCTCAGCTTCGCGGCCACCTCGGCAGCTTGGTCGGCGTCGAACACGCGCTGCGCCTGCTCGATGAGGGTGAGCATGTCGCCCAAGTCCAAGATGCGCGAGGCCATGCGGTCCGGGTGGAACCGTTCGAAGTCCTCAGGCTTTTCACCCGTCGAGGCGAACAGGATGGGACGCCCGGTGACCGAAGAGACGGACAGGGCGGCGCCACCACGGGCGTCGCCATCGAGTTTGGACAGCACCACTCCGGTGAACCCCACACCGTCCAGGAAGGCGTTCGCCGTGGTCACCGCATCTTGGCCGATCATCGCGTCGATCACGAACAGCACCTCGTCGGGATGGGTCACCTCCCGAATCTCCGCCGCCTGGCGCATGAGACCGTCGTCGATCCCGAGCCGGCCGGCCGTGTCGATCACCACCGTGTCGTGGTGAGCGCTGACAGCCTCGTCCACGCCTCGCCGCGCCACATCGACGGGATCGCCGATGCCGTCGCCCGCCTCGGGCGCGAAGACGCGGACGCCGGCGCCCTCCCCCACAATCTGCAACTGCTTGACAGCACCTGGCCGTTGAAGGTCCGCCGCCACAAGAAGCGGAGTGTGGCCTCGGTCGCTGAGCCAACGCCCCAGTTTGCCTGCGAGGGTGGTCTTGCCCGACCCTTGCAGGCCAGCGAGCAGGATCACGGTGGGCGGCCGCTTGGCGATGGCAAGTTCGCGGGCCTCGC
>JAISBQ010000168.1 GCA_031266115.1 Bifidobacteriaceae bacterium | reverse complement strand
CGGCGCCGACCGTCTGGGAGAGGGTTTGGCCGTGGATGTACTCGGTGACAACGAAGGCTTCGGGCGCGTCCAACTCCGCGTCTACCACGTGGGCCACACCCGGCCCTCGCAGATGTCGGAGCACGTCCACCTCGCGGCGTAGTCGTTGGCGCGCGTCTGGATCGTTGGCAAGCGCGGGGTGAAGCAACTTCAGTGCCACGGTCATCCCGTCCGCGTCCACGGCTTGGTAGACCGTGCCCATACCACCGCTGCCCAGCACGGGACCGAGCACGTATCCGCCCAGCTCCGTCCCGGGCGCCAGCGCGCGGCGATCCATGCCCGCCACGGTAGCCGCTGCCTCCCCTTCCACGGGGCATCCCGCGCCCCTGGCCGCCAGCGCCGAGCCCGCGGGCGTGGGTGCCGCCAGTGCCGGATCCGCCACACAAACCAGCGACTCGACGTGAGAGTGACTCCCCGTCAGGCGACATGCGTTGCCGGCCGAGGCTGCGCCGGTCACTCTTCAGGAGGACGGGCGTATGGCTCCCCAGGGGGATGGCAATGGCCCAGGCGGGCCGTACGCTCGTGGCCGTGGTACGTCATCGTCCAGGTTTGGCCGCGGACCTGTGGTCTCGCCTCACCGCGCTGCTGGCTCGCGCGGTGTCTGGGGGTCCGGGGCCCGCGTGGGCGGGCTGGCCCACCCACACCGCGGCTCGCATCGGGGCTGGCGTGGCATGGGTGTGCGCGCTAGGGATCGTCTTTGCGGGATCGCTCACCTTCCTGGTGATCCCCCCTGTGGCCGCCGGTGCGGGACCTGGCCAGACTCGCACTGGCGATGCCGTGGTCGCCTCCCTCTTGGCGTCGCTGCCACTGCTCGCGCTGCACCGATCCCCACTGCTCACCCTTCGCGGCATGACCGTAGGTCTGGCATGGCTCGTGTTCTGCTTCTCCGCCCGCCCCGCCTGGCCTTGGCCTCCGACATCCCTCGTGGTCTACGGGGTTGTCGCCGTGCTTGCCGCTCGCGCCGTCGTCCCAGTTCGCCTTCCAGGCCTGTGGGTGTGGACGATGGCGGCCCTATGGATCTCCGGCCGCGGCACCCCCGACGGCGTGCTGGTCGCATTGGGTGCGGCCATGGCGCTGCTCCTGGTGGTGGGCGCATCCTTGCGGGATCGCCGCGCCGCTCGCGAGGAGGCCGCAGCAGCCAACGCACAACTCGACACCGAAACCGACAGGCTCGCTGTGCTGTCCGAGCGCACACGCATTGCCCGCGAGTTGCACGATGTGGTGGCCCACCACATGACGATGATCTCGGTGCAGGCCGCGGCCGCTCCCCTGCGCACTCCCGGGCTGCCTGAGCCGGCGGTTAAGGCGTTTGGCGTCATTGAGCAGGCAGCCCGTCAGGCGTTGCTCGAGACGCGGGGGATTGTCGGACTGCTGCGTGGCGACGCTCCCGATCCGCGTGACGCACCTGCGAGCGCCGGCGCGATGGCCTCGTCATCCGTCATCGAGCGCCGCCCGAGCCCAGGGTTGGACCAGATTCCGGCCCTCGTCGCTGCGGCCGAGGCGTCTGGCCTGCCCGTCCACCTGACCATGAGCGCCGATCCTCAGGGCATCCCCGCATCGACAACCCTCACCGCGTACCGGCTGATCCAGGAGGGACTGGCCAATGCCGCGCGCCACGCCCCGGGCGCGCCCATCGCCGCCACGGTGATCCGCGATGGCGCCGCCCTGCACGTCGCCGTCATCAACGCCGCCCCGCCGGGAGGCACACCGTGACCGCCACCGGCGGCGAGCCCGCCGTGGAGGAACTGACGATGACCACAGGCCTGAGCACCACAGACGGGACCGGTGACAAGACCCGTGGCTTGATGGCGCGGGCATGGCGCGGCTGGTGGAGACCGTGGGTGATGCTCGGCGGCCACCTCCTGCTATCCATCGGCGCGTTGGCCTACCTGGCGATCACCCTGGTCACTACGGTCACCATGGTGTTCGCACCCGGCCGGTACCTCGGCCGGGTGGTCTTCCCCCTGGGACGGACGATGGCGGCCGGGAGCCTGCGGATGTCCGTGTGGCTCCTCGGCCGCTCGCCTGCCATCCGGTTCCCCAAGGCGCCTCGCGGACGAAATGCCGGTGAGACGTTGGTGGCGGTGCTGCGTTCGCGTGCGACGTGGCGGGCCTACGCCTGGCTCCTGATGTCGATCCCGGCGCTGGTCCTCCACATTCTCGCGGTCGGCCTGTTCCCCCTCGCTTCGCTGTGGGGACCGGTGTGGGCGAAGGCGGCCGTGGGAATGCTTGGCCGAGCGGGCCGCCCTGGTGGACCGCACCGGCGGCGCCCAGTGAGCCCAAGCGCGCTCGTGGATGACTACGCGAGGGTGCCCGTGTCCCAGACCGAGGCCGAACCTGCCGACACGGCCGAGTCCGCGGCCGCGAGGTTCGGGGGACGCCGCATCTGCGGGCAGGGCGTGTCCGGTCCCCGGACAGCGCCGATGGGATTGGCCGGCACCGCGGAACCAGATGCCGCGCCGTGTGCGTCTGACGGGCCCGACCCTGTACCTCACGAGCACAGACCGAGGACGGTGGGGACCCAGAGGACCGTCACAGCGAGGGCGAGGAGATCAACACTCGGCACCGGGTACGGGCTGGCCGGGATGCGAGAGCGGGTCACCGCAGTCGGCGGCTCGTTGGAGGCCGGACCCACGCCAGACGGCGGCTTCGCGATCAGAGCGGTGCTGCCAGTGGGAATGCAGTGGACCGAGCCCACCACGCCCCTTGAGGAGACGGCATGAGCACACCCATCCGCGTGATTGTCGCGGACGATCAAGAGATGATCCGAGACGGGATCGGGGTGCTGCTCGCCTCATGCGCCGATATCGACGTGATCGGATTTGCGGGCGATGGACGCGAGGCGATGGATGTCGCGGCGCAGGTGAACCCGGACGTCATCGTCATGGATATCCGGATGCCGCACATGGACGGGCTTCAGGCGACGGCGTCGATCACGGCGGCCAAGACGGACGCGGACGCTCGGCCACGAATCCTCATCCTCACCACATTCGACCACGACGATTACGTCTACGAGGCCCTTGCCTCCGGGGCGAGCGGGTTCATGCTTAAGGGCGCGTCCGCGCGTGAGTTGATCGAGGCGGTCCGTGTGGTCAACGCGGGGGATGGGCTGCTCGCGCCGTCGGTGACCAAGCGGCTGATCGCGGAGTTCTCGACCCGCCGCCGTGAGGGCCGGACGGCGAATCCCACCGTGTTGGCCCAGGTCACACCCCGGGAAATGGACGTGTTGCGCGAGGTGGCCCGAGGAGCATCGAACGCCGAAATCGCCGAACGCCTGTATCTGTCGGAGCAGACGGTCAAGACCCACGTGGGTCACCTGCTCGCCAAGCTCGGCGCCCGCGACCGCACCCAAGCCGTGGTGTTCGCCTACGAGAACGGCGTGGTGTAGGCGGTGTAGACCTCGTCCCTCTCGGCCGGGGAGTGATACATGCCCAACGTAACATCGCTGTCGAACTGTTCCTCGTCCCCCTCGGCCGGGGGAGTGATTCCGATGTTCACGCTCTGCGGCGATGCGGGTTTGACCTGCATCTTCATAGCGTCGCCGTATGTTTCGATGGCACCGGGTTCACCGCGCGGCCATGGCTGTGGCGTTCGTCATGACCCTGACCTGCGGACCGTTTGCTCACCTCGCCGCCGAGCGCGCGGACGCCATCGCCACAGGTCCCACCCAGGCACCGACCGCGGTGTATGCCCTCGCCTCGTGGCCATCGTTGTTGAGCCCAGCGTCCGATGATGCCCTTCGGGTGACCGCGGTCGGTCGCCTCGATGAGGCCGAAAGGATCGTCGTGGTGGTGCCAGGCGTTGGGGTTCGCGCAGCCGCGTTCGACGCTGGGGACCCTGAGTCGCTCCCCGCTCGCGCCGCCGCACTGTCCGACGCGTTGGCTGACGTGACCGACCAGCGTGTCGCGGTGGTGGCGTGGCTTGGATACCTCACGCCAGCCAACAACGTCGAGGCACTGGGGGCCGGGCCGATGCGCGAAGGGGCGGCCAACCTCGTCGCGTTTCAGGAGGTCATGGTGCGGATGTACCCCGATGCCCATGTGACATGGGTCTGCCATTCGTACGGGACGCTGGTGTGCGCGTCAGCCCTGGTCAAAGCCGATCCGGATTCGCTGATCATGCTGGGAAGCCCCGGGGTGATGGTGAACCAAGCCCGTGACCTCGCGACCGCGGCCACCATCTTTGCCGCGCGCGGCGGCGTGGATCCGATTCGCCTGTGCGCCGCCCTGGACCTGTTTGGTGGGGGATTTGGGGCGGACCCTGCGTCGGCGGGGTTCGGCGCCAGGCTCCTCGCGACCGACCCGGGCACCGGGCATTCCGACTACTTCCGTCGAGGTTCAACCCAGCTCGCCGAGATCGCCGCGGCGATCCTCTCCCGGCACGCGCCATCCACGCCGCTGCGTTGAGCTTCGCGGGGCCCTCGGGCTCACCGCGACGGGCAAGAGTCGGATCGGACATGACGCCAAGCGTTCCTTCCGCACCCCCGTCGCACCCCCATCATCGTCGAGTTTCAGGTTTTGGGGCCGGATCGGCCGGTTTCAGCCCGCGAAGGTGAAACTCGACGCACTGCGACTGCCAGGCGCTGCCAGCGGCGCTTGCGCATTTCAGGAGGCTTCCTCCAGCGGCGCCGTCCGTGGCTGCCCAGGGGCCAGCGAGCTCCGACAGCCGCACAGCCACACGGACACCCCGTCAATGTCGGACCTCGGTTCTAGCGTGTCCACCATGGCAAGAACGACATCACGCAAGACGGAATTCGAGTGTGTGGAGTGCGGCTGGAGCACTCCGAAGTGGGCGGGGCGATGCAGTCGGTGCGGCGGATGGGGGAGCCTGGCCGAGCCGGCTTCCCTGCACGGCGCGTCCGCCACGACCGGCGGGCCGGGACGGCTGCGGCTCGTCTCCTCACAGTCCGGCGGACCCGAACGGATCGACGCGATCGACGCCGCCCCAGTGCGGCCATGGACCACGGGAATTGGCGAGTTCGACCGGGTGCTGGGGGGCGGCATCGTCCCTGGGTCGGTGATCCTGCTAGCGGGGGAACCCGGTGTCGGCAAGTCCACGTTACTGCTGGATGTGGCCGCGCGGGCGGCTCGTGAGGGCAGGCGGGTGCTCTATGCGACCGGCGAGGAATCGGCGGCTCAGGTGAAGCTGCGGGCTGAGCGGATCGGGGCGCTGGCAGATCAGCTCTACCTAGTGGCGACAGGCGACCTCGGGGAATTGCTCGGGCACATGGACGCCGTGGCGCCCAGCCTGGTGTTTGTGGATTCCGTCCAAACCCTCAGCGCGGACGAAATCGAGGGGGTGGCCGGCGGCGTCGCACACGTGCGCGGGGTGACCGGGGCGTTGGTGGCCCAGGCAAAGGCTCGTACCACGGCGGTTGTCCTCGTGGGCCACGTCACCAAGGACGGCTCGGTGGCCGGGCCGCGCACATTGGAACACCTCGTGGACGTCGTGTGCTCGTTCGAGGGTGACGCCAAGGGCGCGTTGCGCATGCTGCGCGCCAGCAAGAACCGGTACGGATCAGCGGACGAGGTGGGGTGCTTCGAGTTGGGAGAAACGGGCCTCAGGCAAGTGGTGGACCCCTCCGGGCTATTCACCCAACCGGGAGGCATGCCGGTGCCCGGCTCCGTGGTCGGAGTGACGCTCGAGGGACGCCGACCGCTCGCAGTCGAGGTGCAGGCGCTAGTTGGGCCGTCGGCGCTGCCCAGTCCCCGCCGTGCCACCAGCGGCGTCGATTCGTCCCGCCTCGCCATGGTGTTGGCCGTGCTCCAACGCCGGGCCAAGATGGCCCTCGCGACCCAGGATGTCTACGTGTCCACCGTGGGCGGAGCGCGCGTGGTGGAGCCCGGGCTGGATCTCGCCATCGCTGTGGCCTGCGCCAGCGCGCATTGGGACACACCCGTAGACCAGGGCCTCGCCGTGATCGGAGAGGTGGGCCTCGGCGGTGAGGTGCGCGCTGTTCCGGGGATCGCGCGGCGAGTGGCCGAGGCTGCGCGCCTTGGCCTAGCGCGCGCCATCGTCCCCGCGGGGACATCCGCCGCACTGGGGCGGGACTCCGGCACCGCCCCCATCCTGAAACTGGTCGAAGTGACCGACCTGGCAGCGGCGACCGCCAGCGCGGTCACCGCTAGTCAACTGTGACGCCCAGTAGCACCCAGTAGCACCGCAGGTACACTGGCTGGCGTGAGCGACCCCAGACAGATTAGTCAACGCGACCTTCGCCTGAAGTCGAAGGCCATCATGGACGCGGTGGAAGCCGGAACCAGCTTCATCGTGACGCGAGACAGCAGACCAATGGGACAGCTGATCCCGCTGCGGCGGCGCTTCGTGACGCGGGCCCAGTTCGCCGAGTCTTCCCGATACGCCGCCAACCCCGACCTGAAGCAATTCCGCGACGATGCAGCGGACTACCTCACTGCCGACATGGACGATCCATATGACCGGTGAGCACCCACGCGGCGTCCTCGACACGAACATCCTCATCTCGCGCCGATGGATCAATCCCGCTGACCTGCCAGACGAGATGGCGATCACCGCCGTCACGCTGGCGGAACTGTCGGCGGGCGTCCACCTTGTTCCCCTAGATGACGGTGCTGAGCGGGCTCGTCGACTGGACATTCTCCAGCGAGCAGAGGCGGACTTCGATCCATTGCCCTTCGACGCCGGAGCTGCCCGGCTCTATGGCCAGGCATCTGCGGTGCTCAAGGATCTGGGCCGCACCCCACGACGCCGAGTGGCAGACCTCATGATCGCGGCGACAGCGGCGGCGCATGGCCTCCCCCTTTACACCACCAACCCTGTCGACTTCGCCGGACTGTCACACCTCACTCCGGTCATCTCCGTCCTCCCGCCCGATATCCGGTGACATGCTCGCATTGCCACCCAGCAGCAAGAGCGGCCCGCAGCATGTGCCCTGGGCGGTGAACTGCGTCGCCAGTCGGGCCCCGCTAGAATTCAGGCGATTGTCGTGCTGATAAGGGGCCTGTCTATGGACCAGCGGTCTGATGCCGCACCCGAAGAGTTGATGCGCGCCACGCTTGTCTCGGTGGCTCCGGGCACCGAGCTGCGTGACGGGCTTGATCGCGTGCTGCGCGGGCGCACCGGGGCCCTTGTGGTGCTCGGGTTCAACGAGACGGTGGCCGCGATGAGTTCCGGCGGGTTCGTGCTGGACGTCCAGTTTTCCGCGCCGCGGCTGCGTGAACTCGCCAAGATGGATGGCGCCGTGGTGATTGACCGTGCCACCGACCGGATTGTGCGAGCCGGGGTTCAGCTCCTGCCGGATTCCCGGATCGCGACCAGCGAATCGGGCACCCGCCACCGGACGGCCGAACGGGTCGCCAAACAGACCGGCCTACCCACCATCTCGGTCAGCCAGTCGATGCACACTGTGGCGATCTTCGCCGCGGGCCTGCGCCATGTGTTAGAGGACACCGACGAGATCGCCTCGCGCGCCAAACAAGCCCTCGCCACCTTGGAGCGCTACCGCGACAGGCTTGACGAGGTCTCCGGAACCCTGTCCGCCCTCGAAGTCGAGGACCTGGTCACCGTCCGGGACGTCGCCCAGGTGGCACAGCGATCCGAGATGGTGGGTCGAATCGCCGACGAGATCGACTCCATGGTTCTGGAACTCGGCACCGAGGGGCGCCTCCTCCACCTCCAGTTCGAGGAACTGATCTCGGGTGTCGCCCTCGACCGGCGCCTGCTGGTCCAGGACTATCTCGCTGGAGTCCCAACCCCGGAGTCTGTCGCCGCGACCCTCACGGCCCTGCGTGCCACAGACCAGGCCGCGCTGCTCGAACTCAATGCCCCGGCGCGGGTGCTTGGCCTCACCGAATCGACAGCGGACCTCGACTCCCCCGTTTCGCCCCGCGGATACCGCCTCATCCACCGCATCCCGCGTGTCCCCCCCGCGATCGCC
>JAISBQ010000159.1 GCA_031266115.1 Bifidobacteriaceae bacterium | reverse complement strand
GGGGACGCCGGTTGCGCCAACCCCCCCACTGCCGTCGGCTGCTGGGGAGCCGGCCGCTGTGGCCGCCCCCCGACCTCGAGGCGCCCCTCGGCCTCCACTCGCGCCGCGTCCGCCCGCGGTGTCGGCGGCGGCGGGCACCCGGCCGAAGCCGGCTGTTGATGCCGTCGCTGCGGCGACGAAGCCTGCGGCAAGGCCCGCGGCGGCGACCAAGCCTGCGGCCGAGCCCGCGGCGGAGCCGACCGCTGATGGTGCCGGGGCGGTGGCCCAAACCGCTACTGGTACCGACTCTGCCGCGGCAAAGCCTGCGGCCGGTGCCGACGGTGGCGCGCCTGTGTCGGCTGCCGGGGGTGTGTCTGAACTCATGCCGGCAAGCGACGCCAGCTCCGAGGCGCCTGACGCGCCGTCGCGCGCCGGCGCGAGCACGCCTGTCACACCTGGTTCCGCTACCCCGAAGCCTGCGGCTCCGAGACCCGGCGCACCCAAGCCCACAGCGCCCAAGTCTGCCGCGGCTCGCGGCTCGGCGCGAACGAAGCAGGCGCGAAAGCCGTCCGACTCCCCGTCGGCCTCCGCGACACCAGCGAAGCCGACGGTTTCACGTAGTACTGCGAAATCCGCGTCCAAAGGCGCGGCGCCCACCACCCCGGCTCCAGGTGAACCGGCGGCCGAGACAAGGAGAAAGTGACCATGCCAAAGATGAAAACCCACAGCGGCGCTAAGAAGCGGTTCCGCATCACGGGCAAGAAGAAGATCATGCACGAGCAGCCGGGCATGCGCCACAACTTCGAGTCCAAGTCGTCGAGGCGCACGCGTCGCCTGTCCAGCGACCAGGTGCTGGCCAAACCGGAGCGGCGCCGAGTGCGCAGGCTTCTCGCCGGTCGGGCGTAGCCTCACCGCACCACCACCCCCGCCGTATTCGTCCATCCCACGCCGACGGACCGCACGCCGGTTCACAATTCAAGGAGAAACACGCTCATGGCTCGCGTGAAGAGGGCAATCAATGCCCAGAAGAAGCGCCGGACAGTATTGGAGCAGGCGAAGGGTTACCGCGGCCAGCGGTCCCGCCTGTATCGCAAGGCGAAGGAGCAGGTTCAGCATTCGGGCGTCTACGCCTACCGGGACCGCAAAGCCCGCAAGGGCGATTTCCGGCGCCTGTGGATCCAGCGCATCAACGCTGCCGCCCGCGCGAACGGTTTGACGTACAACCGCTTCATCCAGGGTCTTGGCCTGGCGGGGATCGAGGTTGATCGCCGCATGTTGGCCGACCTGGCCGTCACAGACCCGCCCGCATTCGCAGCGCTAGTGACCCTCGCGAAGGATGCGCTGCCAGCAGATACCTCGGCCCCTAAGGCAGCGTGACTGTTTCCGAACGCCCGGCCGCTCCGGTTTTCGCCAACACCCGTTCGGATCGGGTCAGGGCGATCCGCAGTTTGGCCGGGTGTTCGGCGCGCTCGCGTCCGCCCGCCCGCCTCGTCGCCGAGGGTCCCCAATCCGTCGCAGAGGCCGCCGATGTCGGCGCCGTAGTCGACCTGTGGATCACCCCGGAGCAAGACACACGTCTCGGCGGCCTCGCCCGCGCGGTCGAGGCCAGTGGTGGCTATGTCCACCTGGCGACTCCAGAGGTGCTCAGGGCGATGGGTCCCGCCTCCCAAGGCGTGGTGGCGATCGTCGACTGGCCTGAGGCGACCTTGGCCGACATCCTCAGCGCTGCACGTCGCGGTCCGGCCCCATACGGCGCGGGTCTTCCCCCGGCTCCGCTTCCCGGTCGGTCCGCTCCGGGCGGGGTCCAGGCGACCGCCAACCCAGCCGTCGGATCCGATCCGCGGCACCGTGCTCTCGTGGCCGTGGTTGACGAGTGCCGCGATCCTGGCAACGCGGGCACGGTGATTCGCGCCGCCGATGCCGCCGGCGCCACCGGGGTGATCTTTACCCCAACCAGCGTGGACATCCGCAGCACCAAGGTGATTCGCGCGAGCGCCGGTTCCCTGTTTCACCTCCCAGTTGTGCAGGGCCCACCGATCGCTGAGGTGCTATCCGACCTGACGGCGGCGGGGCTTGTCATCCTTGCCGCCGATGGCGCCGGCACCCACTGCCTCGACGTCCTCCTCCACGCCGCGCAAGCCCGCTTCGCTCCCACAGCCCTCGATCCTTCCCAAGGTTCACCATCGGCTGCGGCGTGTCTCCGAGGGGGAGAACGGGGTCGCGGCGCCGGAACCGATGCTGTGGCTCCGGACTTGTGTGCCGCGACGGCGTGGGTGTTCGGAAACGAGGCACACGGATTGTCGACCGAAGCGCGTGTGGCGGCTGACGCCATCGTCCGCATTCCGATCTATGGGCGCGCGGAGTCGTACAACCTGGCGATGGCCGCCACGCTGTGCCTGCACGCCTCCGCGACCGCTCAGAGCTGGCTCAATGGTGCGCGGCAGGGTCATGGCGGGGCGTGAGCCTGGCGGGATTGTGCGCGGCGCCGCGGATCCGGGGTGAAGCGGGCGATCATGGTGCGAACCTGATCCGCGACATCGGCCGGGCGTTCCTTGAGATCGGGATAGGTGAAGCGAAGGACGCTGTAGCCGTTGGCGACCAGGTCGTTTTGGTCCTGACGGTCAAGTTGAAAGGCTCGGCGGTTCCCGTGGTACGCCCATCCGTCGATCATCACGATAAGCCGCTGGATGGCGAACAGGAAGTCGGCGGACTTGGGGTCGCCACGCCTCGTGCGAACCAGCGCGTTGGTGGCCCACCCGGTGATTCCGTGCTGAATGAAGATTCCGCGAGCGAGGAACTCTGCGTGGGATGCCGTGCCGGCGGCCACGAGAGGCAGGTACGACCGCAGGCGCCGGACATGACGGCGAGGCGCGTAAGCGATGATGGCACGAGCGAAGTCGGCGTGGGTGACTTTTCGGCGCGCGATCATCCACGCGAGGAGCGATTGTGCCTCGCGCGCGGGCATGGCAGCAAGTGCCGCGACCAGTGCAGGGATGCGCCGCTGGACACGAATCCCCTCGATGTGGGCCGTCGATTCCTCCGGCACGGTGGTGCGGTGGGGCACGAGGCCGACCTGAGGTCGCCGCGCATGGGGGATAGCACAATGAACCGGACTGCCGGTGGGCAGCGGAGCGTTCGGCTCCCAATAGGCCATGGCTGTGATGCCGTAGACAGTGGCATCTGGCCAGGTCGCGGCCATGGCGTGCAGACGGTCATGAGGCCAAGGCTTCTCGGCGGCGAGGGCATAGGCCTTCCCTGCGACGCGCCGCCACACACCGGTGGCCACGCGGTACGCCGTCTGAGCACGCGTCAAGCCGCCGGCCATGGCCTGTTTGCGTGTGAACACGCCACGGTGGTGCCCTGCCTCGACGGGTACCCACGCCAGCCCTGCTGGTGAGATTCGGCGTCGTGCGGGGCGCCGGACCGGTGTCTGTCTCGGGCTTCCCATGTCTCTACTGTGCCCGCTCGGTATGACAGTGAAGCGCCGGACTGTGGACAACGTCAGCCTGACTCTGCTCTCTGCTCTCTGCTCTCTGCTCTGCGCCTCTGGTTCTGCGCCTCTCCGCTCTCCGCTCCTTGCCCTCACCGTGCGGCGGGCTGTGCCATGTCGGCGAGGCTGTCCGACCACTGCGCAGCACCGGAGCGGGCGGTGCGATGTCTGGTGGCGTTGAGGGTGCGATGTCGGGTGGTAGTGCAGTGTTCGGCGCTGGACGGTGCGGTCTCGGGTACCGCGACATCCGGTGTCGAGCGACGACGGCGAGGTTTCGCGCACTGTGGGTGGGTTCGGGCGGGGCCCGCCCAATCGGGGGTGAGCTTTCGCGTACTCCGGGCGCCATATCGAAGCGGATTCGCCCGACATCGTGCGCGAATCCTCGCTGTCGATGTGGGGGGTGGGCCGCAGCCGGCCGCGGAGTGCGCGAAACCTCGCGCACCACGACTGAGAACACCGCGAACGCACATCCGACGATGACGTCCGCCACCACGCGCGGACGAGCCGACCGGCCACGCCGCATTCGTCGCCACCACAGGGCACCGAAACCTCGCCCCGCCACCCCAGTACCTGGCCCGTTGCCGCCCGCCGACCCGTCGCCATCTCCACCGCGCGGCCCGCGGACCCGACACCGCGCGGCCCGCGGACCCGGCGTCACAGCATCGTGCCGATGTCACATCCGAACGACCGCCATGCCGAATCGCCGGATGCGCCCCTGTCAGGGGTGCACGGCAACGTGTGGGACAATGGCGCGCGTGTCTCCGCGCCCGCGCGGTCGATGTAGCCAGCCCGTCTACGGGCTGTGAGCGCGCGGAGCAGACCGCCCGCGTCCCGGCTCCGAGGCGGGCGCTCGCCGACACCTCTGCCACGGCACCTGTCAGGCTGACATTCGTAAGCACACCGACCGCTCCGATGGGACCCACCCTCGCATGACCGAGCCCGCCCGCCCCGCCACCTCTGTCAATCCCGCCGCCGCTGCTCAGGTCGCCGCCGATGGCGATCCATCAGTACCTGCAGCACCTACCCTCGGTAGCGACCCGGCCGGTATCACTGCCTCGGATAGTGTCCCCACACCCGCCTCGGGCGCTGCAGGAGTCTCGAGTGGCATCCCCGCTCCCGATCTTCCCGCCGCAGCTGCCGCAGCCGATGTATCCGCGTCCGATGGCGCGTCCTCGGCCGCGGAGGGGCCCGCGACTCCGCCGGCCCCATCTGCCGTATTAGCTGCACCTGCCGTACTGGCCTCACCCACTCCACCCACTCCACTGGATCCCGAGGCGGTTGAGCGGGCGGTCAACGAGGCGCTGGACGCGATCATGGGTGCGAGCGATCTCGCGGAGTTGAAGGAGGTCCGCCTTGCCCACGCGGCGGATCGTTCGGCGTTGGCGGCGGCGAACCGGGCGATCAAGGGCCTGGACAAGTCGCAGCGCGCAGCTGCCGGGAAGCTGGTGGGCCAGGCTCGCGGGGCCGTTAATCAGGCGATAGCCCGGCGCCAGCAAGTGTTGGAGGTCCAGCGTGCGGAACGGGTCTTGGTCACCGAGCGGGTGGATGTCACGCTTCCCACGGCTCGTCAGACGGTCGGCGCGCGCCACCCGCTGGAGTTGCTGCAGGAGCGGATCGCGGATGTGTTTGTGGCGATGGGCTGGGATATCGCGGAGGGACCGGAGGTGGAAGCGGAGTGGTTCAATTTCGACGCGTTGAACTTCGGTCCGGATCATCCCGCGAGGCAGATGCAGGACACGTTCTATGTTGACCCGCCGGGATCGAACCTGGTGTTGCGCACCCATACCAGCCCTGTCCAAGCCAGGACGCTGTTGGAGCGAGGTGTTCCGGTGTATGTGGCGGTGCCCGGCAAGACTTTCCGGACGGACGAACTGGACGCCACCCACACCCCGGTGTTTCACCAGGTGGAGGGTCTTGCGGTGGATCGAGGTATCACCATGGCCCACCTCAGGGGCACGCTGGACCACTTGGCGGAGGCGATGTTCGGCCGGGGGATTGCGACCCGGTTGCGGCCGAGTTTCTTCCCATTCACCGAGCCGAGCGCGGAGATGGACCTCAAGTGTTTTGTGTGCAGGGGGGCGGACCCTCACTGCCGGACGTGCGGCGGGAACGGCTGGATCGAGTGGGGTGGGTGCGGCATGGTCGACCCGAATGTGCTGGTCGCGACGGGGATTGACCCGGAGGCCTATTCGGGGTTCGCGTTCGGAATGGGTATTGAGCGCACGGCGATGTTTCGTCATGGGGTGCGCGACATGCACGATCTCGTGGAGGGCGATCTGCGCTTCTCCACCCACTTCGGAATGGAGATCTGACGGTGCTGATTCCCCTGCCCTGGCTGGGCGAATACGTCGACCTTGACGGGAAGGATGGCCATGCGGTGGCGGCCGCTTTGGTGTCGGTGGGTTTGGAGGAGGAGGCCGTGCATTCGGCCGGGGTGAGTGGCTCACTGGTGGTCGGCAAGGTGGTGTCCGCTGTCCCAGAGCCGCAGAAGAATGGCAAGACTATCTTGTGGTGTCAGGTGGATGTGGGCCCAGAGTTCAACGTCCGCGGCGACGATCCGGGATTGCGGGGCATCGTGTGCGGCGCCCACAACTTTGCTCCGGGGGACAAGGTTGTGGTGGCGCTTCCTGGCGCGGTGTTGCCGGGTCCGTTCCCGATCTCGGCTCGCAAGACGTACGGCCACATCTCGGATGGCATGATCTGTTCGGAGCGCGAATTGGGATTGGGTGAGGATCATTCGGGAATCATGGTGTTATCGCGTTATGGACTCAATTCGCAGGTAGGTACCGACGCAGTGGCCCTGCTGGGGCTGGGGGAGCAGACCGTCGAAATCAACATCACGCCCGATCGTGGCTACTGTTTCTCGATCCGTGGGGTCGCCCGTGAGCTGGCTCATGCGACCGGCACCCCGTTTCGCGATCCCGCCGCGTTGGAGGTTCCGGACGCGACCGCAGATGGTTTTCCGGTGCTCGTGGACGATGTCGCACCCATCCACGGCCAGCTAGGTTGCGATCGTTTTGTGGCAAGGATTGTTCGTGGTTGTCGTGCCGCGCAGCCATCGCCTCGATGGATGCAGCGCCGGCTCACCCAGGCGGGGATGCGGCCGATCTCGCTCGGGGTAGATGTCACGAATTACGTGATGCTGGAGATGGGTCAACCTCTGCACGTCTATGATCTGGCGGGTGTGGCGGGCCCGATCGTGGTGCGCCGGGCGCGCCCGGACGAGACCCTGGTCACGCTCGACGACATCCACCGCCATCTGGATCCTGAAGACCTCCTGATCACTGATTCTCCGGAGGGTGTGCGTGCCTCGCGTGTGCTCGGTATGGCGGGGGTGATGGGTGGTGCGTCGAGTGAGGTCACCGATGTGACGACGGATCTGCTGATCGAGGCGGCGCATTTCGATCCGGTGAGCGTGTCGAGGACATCGCGACGCCACAAGTTGTCCTCGGAAGCGGCCAGACGTTTCGAACGCGGAGTGGATCCGCAGGTGCCGCCGCGTGCTGTGCAGCGGGTGATTGATCTGCTCATCGAGCATGGCGGGGGGCAGGCCGATTCGCAGGTCACCGACCTGAACCTCGTCCCGCCCGTCGCGCCGATCGACGTCGATCCCTCCCTGCCGTCCACCCTGATGGGCGTGACGTACCCCGACGCTCAGGTGAGACAGATTCTGGAGGCGGTTGGCTGCCACGTGGTCCCGTCGCCCCTCGCTGATCCCGCCGCCGATGACGCCCCCACCTCGGCGAATCCCGTGCGCCCCCTCCCGGAGGATCTCCCCCCGACAGGCCACTCCGACCACGCGCCCGAAGATCCGGCAGGCCACGCGCCCAACTATGTGGCCGACGCCCGGCCCGACGCCGGCGCCCCCGACCCGACCCGACCCGTGTCCCGTTGGTCTGTCATTCCGCCGTCGTGGCGCCCGGACCTGACGCGGCCTGTGGATCTGGTCGAGGAGGTCGCCCGGATCGCTGGCTACCAGCGCATTCCCTCGGTGCTGCCGACGG
>JAISBQ010000124.1 GCA_031266115.1 Bifidobacteriaceae bacterium | reverse complement strand
GTTGCCGAACGGCCTGTCGAATCCCAGGGCCCGGTCCACGGCTTGGGCCGCGTGGGGCAGGTACGGCGCGAGCAGCCGGTTGCAGTCGCTGACGGCTTGGGCCGCGACGTGGAGGATGTCCCGCATCCGCGCGCGGTCGCCATCGTCGCCCTTGGCCAGCTTCCATGGCATGGTGGTCGCCAGGTACTTGTTGACCTCCCCGACCGTCCGCATCGCGGTCGCCACTCCCGCACGCTGGCGGTGGCGTCCGATGGCGGCCCCCACCTCCGTGAAGCCGGCGGCGGTGGCCGCGAGAACGGCATCGTCCGCGGGTGTGCGCGGGCCGGCCGGGGGGATGGTGCCGATGTTCTTGTGGATGAGGGTGACGGTTCGGTTGACGAGGTTTCCCCACCCGGCCACCAATTCATCGTTGGTACGGCGCTTGAACTCTTCCCACGTGAAGTCTGAATCCTGAGATTCCGGCCCGGCGACGGCGATGAAATATCGCAACGCATCGCCTTGGTACCGGGCGAGCATGTCGCGGACGTAAATGACCACCTGGCGTGACGACGAGAATTGCCGGCCTTCCATGGTGAGGAATTCGCTGGATACGACTTCTGTGGGCAGACACAAGGCCCCGAAGCGTCCCGGCGTTCCGCCAGCGGCGCCCTGTCCGTTGTAGGCCAACAGCTCGGCGGGCCAGATCTGGGAGTGGAACGTGATGTTGTCCTTGCCCATGAAGTAGTAGGACAGGGCCTCGGGGTTGTTCCACCACCCGCGCCACGCGTCGGCGTCCACCGGATCGCCGCTCGCCAAAGCCGTGCGCCGGGCCCATTCGATGGACGCCGAAAGGTAGCCGACCACAGCGTCGAACCATACGTACAGGCGTTTGTTCCCGTTGTCCTCCCATCCGGGCAGCGGCACGGGAATGCCCCAGTCGATGTCGCGAGTCATGGGGCGGGGGCGGACGTCATCCAACAGGTTGAGGGAGAAGTTCAACACGTTGGGTCGCCATGAGGACCGGGTGCGCAGCCACGCCGTCAGGGCATCGACCAGCGCGGGCAGGTCGAGGAAGAAGTGCTGGGAGGAGACGAACTTGGGGACCTCGCCGTTGATGCGGGAGCGCGGATTGATGAGATCGACCGGGTCGAGCTGGTTACCGCAGTTGTCGCACTGGTCACCGCGTGCGCCCTCGTAACCGCACAGGGGACATGTGCCCTCGATGTACCTGTCCGGCAGGGTCCTGCCCGTCGAGGGACTGATCGCACCCATCGTGGTCCGTTCCACCATGTACCCGTTCTTGTGGACCGTCCGGAACAGCTCTTGGGTCACGGCATAGTGGTTGGCGGTGGTGGTGCGGGTAAACAGGTCATAGGACAGACCCAGGGCCTGGAGATCCTCGACGATCACCCTGTTGTAGCGGTCCGCCAGCTCCTGCGCGGTGATCCCCTCCATGTCCGCCTGGACGAGGATCGGGGTGCCGTGCTCGTCGGTTCCCGAGACCATCAACACGTCATGACCAGCCATGCGCATGTACCGGGAGAACACGTCCGAGGGAACGCCGAAACCGGCGACATGGCCGATGTGGCGTGGGCCGTTGGCGTACGGCCAGGCCACGGCGGAGAGGATGGAAGTCATGGGCCCCCAGTGTACGGCCGGCGCCAGGGCGCCAGGGCGCCCCTGAACAAGGGATGATGCACACACCCCCTGCGGTGGCACGGCCCCGTTCTGGGGCCGACATCGCCTGTGGTAGCCCTCAAAGGTGAAAGTCGGCGATCTGGGGAGGTGGGTCCAGTGTCGGGGTGCGGGTTTGGTGGCTGGGTGGGGTGTTGTTGGGTGTCGTGTCTGTGGGCTTGACGGTGAGGAGGTCAGGCAGGCGGACGATCCTGGTGGAGGAGTGGGCCGCGCGTGTCCTGTCCCCTCTGGGGTGATGGTGCACGGTGCCGGACAGGCCTGGGGGACAGCGGAGCTGTCGCCGGAGCGAATCGAGATTGCCGAATACCAGGCTCCACGGGGGTGTCAACAAATCGAGATTGCCGAATACCAGGCTCCGATGCCGAAATCGGGCTCCACGGGCGATGGAAGCCTGGTATTCGACAATGTCGATGCTCCTGGAGAGTTCCGGAGCCTGGTATTCGACGATCTCGATGTCACCACGATCGCCCAGCACGGTCATGATCGCGCCGCCACGATCGCCCAGCACGGTCACGGCCTCCACACACAGGGTCATTCCTGCACCGGCAGCCTGCCCGCCATCACCTCCCACCCACGCCCGCCGCGCCTGGGGCCGCCACGCCCATGCCCGTCACCACCCACCCGTGCCCGCCCGTCCTGGCGCCGCGCCCATTAGAAAGCTTCAGGATCTCGGGCCCAAACCGGCGATTCGAGCCCGGGAACGTGAAGGGTCGACAGGTCGGGGACGGGTGCGACGGGAATGTGGGGACCAGGTGACGAGCTGGGGTGACAGTGCGCGACAAGTGGAGGCCAAAGTCGGGGGCGTCACGCAGGGTTCAAGCTGACAGCACCGACCACCAGCCATCCACCGGCCCGACACGTGGACTTCGCCGAGGCCGTAGGTGGCACGGACACACGTCCTCCTCAGCCCCGGCTCCTCTGGTACCCTGCTTTCGCTTGATACGCACCACCCGACCCTGACAATCTCGCGCCATAGGAGGCAGCGAAGTGAAGATGTGTCATATCCACCGAATCGGCGCGAGTGCGATGGCACTCGCGATGGCATTCGCGGTACTGTTGTTGCCGGCAACTCCCGCCACAGGCTCGGCGATCGGGCAGACCCAGACCTTCGCATATGCGCCGGATTTCACCAACGTCATCGCCAACCCTGGCCGGGGGTACTTTGAGAACTTCTCAGGGTTTGACTATCTTCACCCGCAGGATTTCGACGCAGACTACGCTGAATGGCTCACCGATCCGGAATATGACGCCTGGCGTTTTGGCGGTGAGTACCTGGAGCTCTTGAACGAATTGCGCGAGGATCGCGTGACGGTGCTGGACGCCAACATCTACCTCAACGAGTACGTTGATGCACCCGAGTTGCCGCAGTCCTTCGTGGATGAAATCTCCAGAGCTTTGCAGGTCATACGCGAGGCCCGGATGAAGGTCATTCTGCGCATCGTGTACGCGGATGAGTCGACACCGATGCTCACCGAGGCCAACTACATCCGACACATCGAGCAGTTGGGCGCGGTCATCACCGAGAACGCCGATATCGTGGAGAGCCTGGATGCCGGGATACTTGGCCCATGGGGTGAATGGCACAGTGACGATGACTATGTCATGGTGGACAGCGCGGCGTACCTTCGAGAAGACCGCCCTGAATACATCAATGGGATGCCAACCACTGATATCGACTCTCCAGAACAGGGCGCGCGGCGTTATCGGCTGATCAAACACCTACTCGACCACACACCTGACACCATCCCCGTTTCCCTCCGTTATGTCGAATTCCTGATGGAGATCGAGGCGTTGGCAGGGAACCCCCCGCAGGGTGCGTCCCCGTTGACCCTGGCACAACGTGACCGGCTGGGCCTGCACGACGATTCCTACGTGTCGTTCGTGCTGAGCCATACACGCGCCGGCGGCTGGGCGGACACATTCTCCCCGTATTGGGACCCGGGCCGAACATACGACCAGGTCGAGGATGTCGCTGCGCATGCGAATCGCCTCGTGACATCGTATGGCGGTGACGTGATGCAGCACGGGGAGACCTCCTGGTACCCCGACGATGGGTACGAGTTCGGTTCGGACGACGATCCGTTGACCATGACCAGCGTGGTCGATGCCGGTGCACAGTTGGCGCTGAGTGAATCCGCGGCGAGAAAGGTCACCCTGGTCAACCGCAGCTGGCACGTGAGGCACCTCGACTTCTGGAAGGATACGAGGCTGCGCGCCGCCGGCAACGATCCCGCGGAGAGCGCCTATACCCGCCTTGATCGCAAGCTCGGCTATAGACTCCGCCTCGATACGGTCGAGCTGACAACCGCCGCCGGGCGAGGCGACACCGTCGGTGTCACGGCACAGATCTACAACGATGGCTACGCGGGTATCATCAGGCCTCGCCCCGTGTTTGTTGTCTTCGATAACGGCATCAACCGCTACAACATCGAGCTGACGGACGTGGATGTGCGCACCTGGCGCAGCGGCCACAATATTCTTGACACCTCGGTGGCACTTCCCAATGATATGGCACCTGGCGAATATGCCGTCGCCCTGTGGCTTCCAGATGGCTATGAGAATCTGCGTGATATCCCCCAGTATTCGGTGCGGTTCGCCAATCGGGGCATCTGGTGCGGAAGCAAGGGCTACAACTATCTCGGCACAATCGCGTATCACGGCGACGGCCAGCCCACGGTCGACCGGCTATCGGCCGACTTCATCGCCGAACTCGGCGATGACCCCGACAACCCACCCGGCGGTCGCGGTTACCAGCCCACGTTCAATCCGGCGCTCATTGCTGGCGTGTCGGTGAGTACGGCCGCGTGGACCGCCCCACAGACCGGCGGAACGACATCGGTCACCGTGACCACCAACCAATCATCCTGGAGTGGGACATCCGACTCCTCGTGGTTGACAATCAGCCCCAGGTCCGGCAGCTCTGGGCGGGCCGTCACTCTCACCGCTGCTCTCAATACGACCACGTCTGCCCGTGTGGCGGTGGTGAGGCTCACCGCTAACGGCGCCGCCAGCCAGGTGAGTATCACGCAGCCCGGCAGGGTCGATGACCACGGTTCGACCATCGCCTCCGCGAGCACATGGGACATCGCCTCGACCCCGCGAGTGACGGGCAGCCTGGAAGTCGGGGACGATGTCGACTATTTCGCCTTCGTCGCACCGGTGTCGGGTACCTACACCTTCACCTCGGACGCGACAGGCAACGTCAGCGGCTACCTCTTCAATTCAGCCGGGGGCCAGATCGCGTCCAATCTCGATTCGGGGCCTGGGTCGAACTTCAAGGTCACCTGCGCCCTGACTGCGTCGAGCCGGTATTACCTCGGCATTCGCAATTCTTCCCAGAAGGCGAGCAACACCAACACTGGCCCCTACCGGATCGATGCGGTAGTCCCGCAGGCGGCGACAGTCTCGGCCACCCACGCCTCATGGTCACCACCGCAGACCGGCGCCGAGCTCTCGGTGACGGTCACCACCAACCAGTCGACGTGGGCGGGCACATCGAGCGCCTCGTGGCTCAAGCTCAGCCCGAAGTCCGGCAAGTCAGGACGAGTGGTGAAGCTCACCGCGGAGTTCAATGCGTCGAGATCGGCCCGCGACGCGGTGGTGACGCTGACCGCCAACGGAGCGGTCGCCTATATCCCGGTCCACCAACCCGGTGCGGTTGACGACCACGGGTCGACCATCGCGACAGCGAGTGCGTGGAACATCGCGACAACGCCCACCCAGGCGGGAAGCCTGGAACTCGGCGACGATGTCGACTACTTCTCATTCACCGCCCCAGCGACAGCGTCCTACCGGTTTGTCTCCGCCGCGACCGGGAACGTCGATGGGTACCTGTTCAACGCCAGCGGCATCATCATCGCCTCTAATCTAGACTCCGGCCCCGGCTCCAACTTCCAGATCACCTACACGTTGACAAGCGGACAGGTCTACTATCTCGGCCTGCGCAACCACTCGCAGAAGGTAACCAATACCAAGACCGGCCCGTACACGATTACGGCGACACGCCGGTAGTGCCCGAGACCCTGGGAGGGCGCTTTTCCGCGCCCTCCCAGCGCCGATTACGCGTCCAGATGGACCACGGGCTTGATCAAATCCGGAGCTTTGACGTCCATCAATTCGAACGCATCCGGGATCTGGTCGAATCCGGTGAACCGGTGGGAGATGATCTTGGTGGGGTCGCAGCGGCCATACTTGACCACGTCGAGCAACTTCTCCATCCTCACCGCTCCACCGGGGCAGAATCCCCCGCGGATGTCGACATTGATCATTCCCAGTCCCCAATCGAGTGCGGGGATAGCGAAGACATCGGAGATGTCGAAGAAGTTGATATTGGAGACAATCCCCGTGGGCCGGGTCATCCTGATCGCCTGGACGAACGTCTCACCCGAACCGCCGGCAACAATCACGCGATCGGCGCCCACGCCACCGGTCATCTCTCGCACTTGGGCGTCGATGGGACCTGCCTTGTAGGAGATGACATCGGTGGCGCCGTAGGCCCTGGCAACATCAATCGCGGCCGGCCGGGTGCCGACGGCGATGAGCCGCCCGGCCCCATGCAGCCCCGCCCCAGCAATGGCCATGAGCCCGACGGGGCCGATGCCGATCACCACGACGGTGTCGCCTGTCTCAATATCGGCCGCCTCGGCTCCATGGAAGCCGGTCGACATCATGTCCACGATCATCAACGCGGCCTCGGGGCTGACTCCCTCGGGCAACGTGGTGAGGTTGGCATCGGCAAGGTTGACGTGGAAGAACTCCGCCATGACGCCGTCCTTGGAACCCACGAGCTTGAACGACCCGAACGGTCCGACATCGTGCGACGTGGACCGGGAGTTCTGGACGCCAGGGGCGAGCCAGTGTGGCGTCACACAGGGGACAACCACGTAATCCCCCGGCTTGATGGACGCAACGTCGCTGCCGACCTCGTCGACGATCCCGACAGCCTCATGGCCGAGGATCAGATTCTCCCGCGGCCCCGAGCCACCGTGGCTGACGTGGGTATCTGAGCTACACGGGGCCACCATGGTGGGACGGACGATGGCATCGAGCGGCCCGCACGCCGGCCTGTCCTTCTCGAGCCATCCGACGTTTCCCACCGAATGCATTCCAAAACCGCGCACTGTTCTACTCCTTGACTATGTTGGGACCTGCAGTCCTTGACGGGGGGTCATGCCGATGTCGGGACGCCCGAAAGTGGCAGCCCAGGCGCACCGCGCCGCACCACCCCAAGGCTCAGAGCGTACACCGGCACACATGGCCGGGCGAAACCCTGATTTCGTCGGACAATTCGGCCATAGCCGGGCAATGCCGTGCGGCGCCCACCAGAACCCCACCATTCGTTTCCGGGTCAGAACATCACCGTGGCCCATGTGCCCACCTGCCGAAAGCCAACCGCGTCATATGCCGTCAGGGCCGGAGTATTGTGGGCGTTCACGTAAAGCGAAATCGATGTGAAACCCCGCGTCAGGGCATGGTTCACGACCGCCGCCACACCGTGACGCGCCAGATGCCGCCCGCGCATGTGGGGATGCACCCACACCCCATGGACTTGCGCATTGCCGCCGATGGCGGCCCCAAGATCCGTCTTGAACACCACCGGCGAGGTGGGCCCGGTTCGTCTGTGCCGCTGGGGTCCCACGCTGGTGCGGATGTACGTCATCTCCCGAGCCAACAGATCGGCCACCCGGTGGCGGTAGCCGGGCCCATCGCGCAGCGGTGAAAACCCAAGCTCCTCAGTGAACATGGCGACGGCGGCGGGAAGGACCGCGTCGATGTCACCGGCCGTGGCCAGTCGGACTGACGGATCCGGCTCCACCGTGGCCGGGGCAACGATCTCCAACAGCGGCTGATTGTCGCGCACCGAGTGCGGAGCCGGCCAATAGTGTTCCAGTCCACGCCACAGGTCGAGGACTGTTCGTGCCTCGCCCACAATCGATGCGCAGCCCCGCCCACGCCCGCGTGCCCGCGAAACCAACGCCGGGATGTCCTCAGGTGCCACGCCGACGGGAATGAACGTTCCACCAAACCAGCACACGGACCGCAGATCGCCGGGTTCACCAAACCCCCACACCTCGCCCCACGTCGAGTGGGCCCGAGCGTCGGCAATTCGCGCTCCGGCGAGGACTCCCTGCGCCCCCGCCCGTTCTGCGAGGGCCGCGGCATCCGCCAGCTCGTCCAGGCCGAGGACACGGGGCTCCATCCGACCACGGTGAGTCCGTGGCCACGCCAGCGCCCCGCTCCCCAGTCCGTGCCGCATGCGCGCGCCCCTAGCCCACCACAACCGTGGGATGAGCGGCCGGCGGCGGACCCGACCCCTCGTGAGGTGATCCGCCGGCGTCCTGTCTCTGACTCGCGGCGGAAGCGTCGGCATCGTCCGCGGGCGCCAAGGCGTCGGCCAGGCGGTGGGCGTGGTACAGAAGAACCTCGACAATCCGGTCCTCAGGCACGGTCTCCACCACCGAGCCCTTGATGAAGATCTGGCCCTTGCCGTTGCCGGACGCCACCCCCAGGTCGGCTTCGCGGGCCTCGCCCGGGCCATTGACCACGCAACCCATGACTGCCACCCTTAGCGGGACCGTGAGATGCGCCAAGGCCGCGGTGACCTGCTCGGCCAACTCGACCACATCCACTTGGGCGCGTCCGCATGAGGGGCACGACACGATCTCGAAGTGGCGTTCTCGCAGGCCAAGGGCCTGAAGCAGGGCGATACCCACGGTGACCTCTTCGACCGGAGGCGCCGTCAGCGACACCCTGATCGTGTCGCCGATGCCCTGGCGCAGCAGTGCGCCGAACGCCGTCGCCGATTTCACGGTTCCCTGGAACGCCGGGCCGGCTTCGGTCACCCCCAGGTGAAGCGGCCAATCCCCCACTGCGGCCAAGAGTTCGTAGGCGCGGATCATCACCACCGGATCGTGGTGTTTGACCGAAATCTTGAAGTCCGCGAAGCCGTGCTCCTCGAACAGCGCGGCCTCGGCGATCGCGGATTCGACCAACGCCTCGGGGGTGGCGCGGCCGTACTTCGCGAGGAGGCGGCGGTCCAGGGACCCGGCGTTGATGCCGATGCGAAGGCTCACCCCTCGGTCGCTGGCGGCGCGGGCGATCGCCCCCACCTGATCGTCGAACGCCCGGATGTTGCCGGGGTTGACCCGGACGCCCGCGCAGCCGGCGTCGATGGCGGCGAACACGTACCGGGGCTGGAAATGGATGTCTGCGATCACGGGGATCCTGGACCGCGCAGCGATCGTAGCCAGCGCGTCGGCGTCATCCTGGGAGGGCACCGCCACGCGGACGATGTCGCACCCCGCCGCGGTGAGTTCGCCGATCTGCCGTAGGGTCGCGTCGACATCGGCGGTGGGCGTGGTCGTCATGGACTGCACGGAGATTGGCGCCCCACCCCCGACCGTGACAGTGCCCACGCGGACCGCGCGACTGGGTCTCCGGGGCCACGGTGTCAGGGGCACCGACGGCATCCCAAGGGGAACTGAGGCGGAGACGCTCACGACTGCCAAGTATGGCGCACACGCGCGGCGCGCAGCGCCGCGCACGGTCATCCGTACAGTTGGCTGTGGGTGCCCACCAGCTCAAGGAACGCGACCGTGAGGCCGTCGACCTCGTGGATGCGGCAAAGTATCCGCAGGTCGCCTCCCGCGTTGAGTGAGACTGTGCCGGCCGCTGCTCCTTTCAACTCGTGCATCCGCAAAGCGGGGTGGGCGAGGTTCTCGGCGGCTTTGGCCAGGGCCGCTCGCACGCGGGTTTGCGAGCGCTCTGACAGCTTCGCGTAGGCCTTGTCAAACTTCCTCGAGAATTCGAAGCGTTCGACCTTCATTCCTCGCCTTTGGAGAGACCGGCGAGGTGGGCGTCAATGTCGGCTGCGTCCACAGTGGTGAATTCGCCGCGCTCTCGCTCGGCCTCGGCTGCTCGTAGTTCGGCTAGCAGCCGCTCAGGCGGCACGAAGGACTCGTCGTCGATGATGATCGGGTGGCCGTTGATGAAGCGGCGCAGGTCGTTCTCCACCAGGGTGCCGAGCGAGATGCCGAGGCGGTGGGCGCGGCTGCGAGCTGCCGCCTTGACCGCGCTATCGAGCCGGATGGTCAGCGTCGTGGTGTCGCTCATACTGCTAATGTAGCACAAACCGAGTGCTCTAGCGAACGCCCATGCGTCCGCCGATGCCATCTCCCGCACCGACCCCGAGCCGAGTCCAGGGCTCACGCCCGTATCAGGGACGGGCGAGGGCTTGGGCCCCGGACCCGGGGCTTGGGGTTGCGCTGGTCAGGTGACGGTGAGCGTGAGGCCCGCGGTCTTGGCGCCAGCCTTGACCGTGATAACCGCCTTGCCCTTCGCCTTGGCTGTGATGACACCCCGCGAATCGACCGAGACGACCGATGGGCGCGAGGACGTGTACTTCACCTTGGCGCCGATGGCGGTGGCGGGCTTGTACGTTGCCGTGATCGCCGCGGATGCGCCAACGGTGAGCTTGGTCGGTACCTTGGCGGTCACCGAGGCGACCGTCGCCTTGGCCGGCCGTGTGGCCACAACCTTGACCTTGACCTTCGCCGTGTGGGTGCCCGAGGACAGGGTGATGGTCGCCGTGCCGGCCTTCTTGGCCTTGACCAGACCGGCGCGACTCACCGTGGCCACTGTGGTGTTGGAACTGGACCACGCCACTGCGCGCACCGTGCCACCGGCCGTGTAGGCGGCACCGGGCAGCCGGATGGTCCCACCTTTGACCAGAGTCACCGCCTTCTGTCCGGCCCGGACGCGGACCACCTGGGTGGTGGCCGTGTCGAGCGGCGGGGCTGTGGGCGCCGGCGCGGCTGTCGGCGCCGGTGGTGCGCTGGACGATGGCGGCGCCACAGGTGGTGCGCTCGCCGGCGGTTGGTCTGCCGGTGCCCTCTCGGATGGCCGGTCCGATGGGGCATCGGAGGGACCGGTAGAGGGACCGTCGGACGGATCGTCCGAAGGGTCATCGGAAGGATCGTCCGAGGGATCATCTGGCGGGACAGGCGCCTTAGACAGTCCCAACACGGCCCGAGTCACCGCGCGCACGGCCTGCTGTACGGCATCGGCACTCGGATCACTCGCTCCCAGGGTGTCCTCAGCCTGCGCGAGCGCAGCCGCCAACACCGCCCACGACTCGGCCGTAAAGTCCGCCGCGGCCAAAGCCTGGCAATCGGCCACCAGGTCCGCCAGGACCACCAGCGCCGAATCCGGGCCCGTGGGCGGATCGACCGGCGGCTCCACCGGCGGCTCGGGCGCCCTGAACAGGCCCAACACGGCCCGCGTCACCGCGCGCACGGCCTGCTGTACGGCATCGGCACTCGGATCACTCGCCTCCAGGATGTCCTCAGCCTGCGCGAGCGCAGCCGCCAACACCGCCCACGACTCGGCCGTATAGTCCGCCGCAGCCAACGCCTGGCAATCGGCCACCAAACCGGCCAACGTCGCCAGGGCGGGATCGGGACCAGGCGGCGGCTCGACCGGCGGCTCCACGGGCGGGGTGGCGCGAACCAGACCGGCCGCCGCGTCGCGAATCGCACGGGCCGCCGCGTCGAGATGTGCCTGGGAACTCTGCGCTGCCAAGGCGACCCAGCCGGCCGCGACGGCGCTCGCATAGGGGTGCCATGTGTCCGCGGTGTAGGCCTCAGGATCGAGGTCTAGAGCGTTGTGCATGGCCAGCAGCGAATGCAGTTCGCCAGTCGCGAGCTTGAGCCGCAGTCCGGCAATCGCCGCCTGGAGGACGGCGGTAGCACTGTCGACCGTCGCCTGCGACCGGGGCGCGGCCAACTCGGCCTGGGCACCCAACAGGGCAGCGGTGAGTGCGGCCACGCCGACCGGCGAATACGGGCTGGTGTCGATGACCAGCGCCGCCGCGATCACTTCACCCAGCGCGGACGTGCGGATCGACGGTTCGAGTCCCGCGAGTGCCGAACGCAACCGGAGACTCGCCGCGTCCACCTGCTCCTGGGTCGAGGCCGGATCACCCGCCACTGCGTCAGCACCGCTGAGCGCCGCGGACAGGACCAGCCAGGTGGCCACCGTGTAATCGGCCGGCACGAGGCTGAGGCTCTGGACCATCCCGATGATGCTTCCAAGCTCGGCCGTGGCGACACGGGTGCGCAGGGACGCCAATGCCGCGCGGAGGTCGGCTTCGGCCTGCGTGATCGCGCCTTGGCCGGCGTTCGGATCACTGTTGACGGCGACGGCCGCCGCGAGCGCCTCCGAATACGCCTGCCACGACACCACCGTGTAGTCCGTCTCGGCCAGCCTCAGGGTCGCGAGAATCCCAAGCATCCCGGCCAGACCGGCACGCGAGGGCACAGGGATGAGACCGGCGATGGCGGCTCGCAACCCGGCCACCGCAGCATCCACCCGCGCTTGGCCGGCCGCGTCCGGGCCGAGCGCCAGCACGGCCTGCGCCTCGTCCAGGGCCGCGAGATAGACGTTCCACGTCCCGGCGGTGTAGTCCTGCGCCTGCGGCGACAGGTCTGCGGCGAGCATGACCAGGGCTGACAGTGCCGAGTGCTGACTCGCCCGCGCGAGGCCGCCGATGGCGTCCGTCAACGCCGCGAGCGCAGCATCTATCCCCGCCTGGGTGGCGGACGGGTTGGCGAGGAGGTTGCCGGCCGCTGTTAGAGCCGTCTCGAAGGTCGCCCAGGTCGCGCGTGTGAAGTCCTCCGCGACCAGTGCGCCGCTCGCCACGGCACTGTCCATGGCATCGACGAGGCTGGTCAGGGCTGCCGTGCGAAGAGCGGGAGTGAGCCCGGCGAGCGCCGCGGTCAGTCCCGCGAGTGCCGCATCGGCCTGGGTCACCGTCACTTCGGCCGGATCGCCCGCCAACAGTTGCTCCGCGGCTCCCAGCGCAGCCGCCAGGGCCGCCCACGACGCCGCGGTGTACTGCCCCTCGGCCAGCGCGAGCGCGCTGATCGCGTCATAGGCGGCCTCGACCGCGGCCGTGTTGCCGCGCCGGTCGAGCCCGGCCACAGCATCATCGATCGCGTCGCTGAGTGCCACGGCCTCGTCGCGGTCGGGATCCGTCCCGGCGAGCAGTGCCGCGGCGTCCGCCAACGTGCCGGTCAACGCCTGCCACGTGCTCGCGGTGTAATCGTCGCCGGTGAGGAAACCGGCGTCGATGGCGCCCTGGACGGCGCCAGCCTGGGCGGCGAGGGCTCCCACCACGTCCTCAAGCACCGTCACCGCGACGGTGCCGGCAAGGGTGCCCCGGGTGCCGGGGATGGTGCGTGGACCGAG
>JAISBQ010000396.1 GCA_031266115.1 Bifidobacteriaceae bacterium | reverse complement strand
ACGACGCTCAACACGTAGCTTCCCATCCCGGCATCGGGGATGTCCGTGAGGGGCGAATTGTCGGATGGGCGGGCCCGTGGCCGGTGATCGAGCGGTGGTGGAGTCCGGACGGCAGGCGGCGAGCATTCATTCAAGTGCAGGTGGGGCAAGGGCGTGGGCAGTTCGCCGGCCGGGGGTTGCTACTCGCGGTTGAGGGTGGCAGATGGACAGTGGAGGGAATCTATGACTGAGGGCACGCGCGGAACTCGCCGGCCGGCCTCCCGCGGGAGGCCGGCGTCCCATTGGCCGGTCCTCCGCGGGAGGACGGGGGATTGATGACCGATTCCGTCCCATCCCTCGCGTATGCCGAGTTGCACGCCCACTCAGCGTTCAGCTTTCTCGATGGCGTGAGCCAGCCGGCCGACCTCGCCTATCGTGGCGCTGAACTAGGGCTATCGGCACTCGCCATCACCGACCATGACGGCCTCTACGGCGTGGTGCAGTTCGCGAACGCCGCCCGCGAGGTGGGGTTGCCAACCGTGTACGGGGCGGAGTTGACCCTGGATGCCGGGTCGGAACACCCCGGCGTCGCCGATCCTCCTGGCACCCATCTCCTCGTTCTGGCACGGGGAATCGATGGGTATCGCCGGTTGTCGCGGGCCATCTCGGAGGCCTACCTCGCTGTTGGCGAGAAGGGACCACCTCGCTACGACATAGACCGGCTAACCGAACTGTCGGGTGGTCAGTGGGTGGTTCTCACCGGTTGCCGTAAGGGTGCGGTACGTCGGGCGCTGGCGGGGAGCACCACGGACGGCAGCGCGTCGATGGCACTAGACGTGCTGGTGGCACGGTTCGGGCGGGAGAACGTCGCGGTCGAGATCACCGATACCGGGCAGCCGGGAGATGGCGACATGGTGGACTGTCTCGCCCATCTTGCGGACCTCGCTGGGCTGCCTGTGGTTGCTACCGGCAACGTCCACTACGCCACTGCACGAGAGTTTCCGCTGGCCACGTCATTAGCAGCTGTGAGAGGCCGGCGGTCATTGGACGACATGGATGGCTGGCTTCCCGCCGGGGCGACCGCTCGCTTGCGGTCCCCCGCTGAGATGGCGGCCCGGCATCGGCGGCATCCCGATGCGGTAGCCGCGGCGGTCAGGATTGGAACGGAATGCGCCTTCGATCTGAGGCTTGTTGCTCCCGATTTGCCCCCCTGTGATGTGCCAGACGGTCACACCGAGGCCTCGTGGCTGCGGGAGCTGACCCGGCGAGGAGCCGTCGTCCGATATGGGGAACCGCAAGACGACAATGCCAAGGCGTGGAGTATCATCGACAGGGAATTATCTATTATCGACAAATTGGGGTTTCCCGGATACTTTCTTATAGTCCATGAGATTGTCGAGTTCTGTCGTGTTCGGAGGATCTTATGCCAAGGCAGGGGATCGGCAGCAAACTCTGCCGTATGCTTCGCGCTTGGGATTACTGCCGTGGACGCCGTGAAATACGGACTACTGTTCGAGCGATTTCTTGCACCGGAACGCGATGGGATGCCGGATATCGACCTCGATATCGAATCTGGCAGGCGCGAGGAGGTGATCCAACACGTCTACGAACGCTACGGGCGCGAACATTCTGCTCTCGCTGGTGCCGTGATCTCCTATCGCCCGAAGATGGCAATTCGCGATGCCTGCAAGGCCCTCGGCTACGATGTCGGACAGACCGATGCATGGAGTAAACAGGTGGAACGTTGGGGTCACCTCCGCGACCGTGCCGTTCACTATACTCCGTGGGGGAAAGGTGACGGGCAAGACACGGTGGCGGACGACGACCTGCAGGGCATCCCCGACACCGTGGTGGACCTCGCCGAGCAGATGATGCGTCTGCCGCGGCACATGGGCATCCACCCTGGGGGAATGGTTCTTTGCGATCGGCCGGTCATCGAAGTTTGCCCAGTTCAATGGGGACGGATGGAGAACCGTAGTGTCCTGCAGTGGGATCGCGACGACCTGGCCGACGCGGGGTTGGTCAAATTCGATCTGCTGGGATTAGGAATGCTTGAGGCCGTGCGCCGGGCCTTCGATATCATCGAGCGGGCCGAAGGAGAACAATGGGAGATGTATTCCATCCCCACCGAGCGCCCCGAAGTGTATGATCTGCTGTGCGCGGCGGATACCGTCGGAATATTCCAAGTCGAATCGCGGGCACAGATGGCGACATTGCCCCGGCTGCGTCCGCGCAAATTCTACGATCTCGTGGTCGAGGTGGCGCTGATTCGTCCCGGCCCCATTCAAGGACGTTCAGTCCATCCGTACATCGAGCGAGCCCGCGGGCGCCAGCCGATCACTTACGATTCCGAATTGCTGCGCCCCGCCCTGGAACGCACACTCGGTGTGCCGTTATTCCAAGAACAGCTTATGCAACTCGCCATCGACGCCGCCGGATTTACTGCAACTCAGGCCGATCAATTGCGCCGGGCCATGGGATCGAAGCGTTCGGCAGAGAAGATGGCCCGGCTCAAGAGGGCACTGATGGAGGGGATGGGCGAACGGGGAATAGGTCCTGAGGCACGAGATCGGATCTATGACCAACTCAAAGCATTCGCCGATTTCGGTTTTCCTGAATCTCATGCGTTTTCTTTTGCTCTGATCGTCTACGTCAGCGCCTGGTTGAAGGTTTTCCATCCGGCCGCGTTCTATGCCGCGATCCTTGCCTCGCAACCCATGGGGTTCTATTCACCGCAATCCCTTGTTGCGGACGCGCGGCGCCACGGGGTGCGGGTGGGACGCCCCGACGTGACCTGTTCGGAGCCTTTGGCGAGCGTAGAGCGGTTGGTGGGGGACGCCATCGGCCGCCCCCACCGGTTGTTGCGGGGAGATGTCGCCTTGGGCGTGCGCCTCGGATTGGCTTCCGTGCGGGGAATCGGAGCGAAGGCGGCGGAGCGCATCGCGGCGGCGCGGTCCGAGCGGGCGTTCGAGTCGATTGGGGACCTTGCGCGACGGGCCGAACTGTCGAGCAAGGCACTGGAGGCCCTAGCCACCGCCGGTGCGCTGGAGGCGCATGAACCGGACCGGCGCAAGGCGTTGTGGATAGCCGGGGCTGCTGCCGAGGCGCTGGACATGCTGCCGGGCACCCAGGTGGGTCTACACGCTCCACCACTGCCGGCCATGGGTGAGGTCGAACGTTCGGCGGCAGACATTTGGGCGACAGGCATTAGCGTCGAGGCTCATCCGCTCGCCCACCAGCGCGCGGACATCGCCGCCAGCGGCATCCTGTCCATCGCCGAGACCCTCGACGAACGCCCAGGTGCCCTCCTCAAGGTGGCTGGTGTGGTCACCCATCGCCAACGCCCGAGCACCGCGAAAGGGGTGATATTTGTATCCCTGGAGGACGAGACCGGTCTATTGAATGTGGTGTGTCGCCCGGATGTATGGGCGATGTATCGGCGCACGGCCCGCACCTCGCCCGCCGTGGTGGTCACTGGCCGTTTGGAACGGTCCGATGGCGCCGCGAACGTTGTCGCAGCACGTCTCGATCACCTACCCATCCGGTTCTCCGTCCGTTCCCGTGACTTCCACTGATTCGCTTCGTTCCCTCGGCGCGGGTCTTGATGCCGCGGAGCATCTTGCGGGTCATGACGAAGGAGACCCATTGCATGGCGCGGACACCAAGCGTGAGGTTTGCGTGGTCCCATGCGTAGCGCTCCCGGACGGCCAACCTGGCGTCGGCCGGTCCCTCCTGCTCAAGGACAAATGACCACGAGAAGCGGAAGGTCGGGGCGTCCTGCCTGGTGGTAGTCGGGATGAACGGGGAGTCCGCAAACAGGACGAGCGTGCGCGGCGGTGTCAGGGCCATGACCTCAAGGCGGTTATCGCCAGGGAACAGCGCAATGGTGTCACCCACCGCGAGATGCTGCCATTCGGGGATGATCGCATCGGCCGAATGGATGTCCAGGCCCATGAGGTTCTCGACACGGTCGTAGCTGTAGAACCCTCCCCGACCTTGACCGAGTTGCACCAGCCAGGGCCACACGACGATGGGTGGTGCGGCGATGCCGATGGCACGGGTCGCTTGAGCGCGGGGATAGGGGATGAGGTCGTCGCCAGGCAGTTCACGGGCCTGTTCGCAGCCTGTGGCACCCCAGCCGCGCTGCCAGTGATCGGCCAGCGCGACTGTCGCCGCGGTACCCGCAGCGAACGCGAGTCCCCGCCAGAAGGTATGAGGGTGGTCTGAAGCACAATGCCCAGATGAGCGATCGCCGTGAGCCATGGACCGATCCTCCCGCATTCCGCGCACCGCGGGACACACCATCAGCCTGTGTCCGTCGTCACGCCGAGCGAGCCGGACCAGCACTAGGCTTGGCCCGCACATTCGACCCCATCCCGGGCTGGAGGAACACTGACGTGCTGTGGCTGGACAACCCTGCGCATGCTCGATGGCTTGAGCACCATACCGACGGACTGCTGGCGTTTGGCCCCCATGCCGCCGCCGCACCGGGAGGCTCCCCTTGGCTTGATGTCAACGGCGAGCCCGACCGGACCAAGCCCGTGGAACTGTGGATCACCAGCCGCATGACGCACGTCTACGCCTTGGGGGCAGCTCTTGGCAGGCCAGGATGCGCCGAGATCGTGGACCACGGAATTCGCGCTATGTCCACCGCTTTCGCGGACAGGACTTATGGCGGGTGGTATGCCTCGGTCACGTGGGATGGCGAAGGTCTGGACGTGACGAAGCAGGCCTACGCCCACGCTTTCGTGATTCTGGCAGCGTCCTCGGCCACTGTGGTGGGGCGCCCCGGCGCGACAGAGTTGCTGAGGTCCGCCCTAGCTGTCGCCGAGCAGCACTTTTGGGATGACGAAGCCGGCATGTCGGTTGAGGGCTGGGACGCAGCGTTCACGATGCCCGATCCCTATCGCGGTGCCAACGCCAACATGCACACGGTCGAGGCTTATCTCGCGGCGGCGGATGTGACAGGCGATGCCATCTGGCGTGAGCGGGCGGTGCGCATCCTCACTCGCATCATTGATGTTGAGGCCCGCGCCGCCGAGTGGCGCGTGCCGGAGCACTTCGACGCGGCGTGGCATCAGGTTCCGGATTACAACGCGTCCAGGCCTGACGACCGCTTCCGGCCGTTCGGTGCTACGCCAGGCCACGGCATGGAATGGTCGCGGTTGTTGCTGGAGGCACGGGCCGCGTTGCACGATGACGCGCCCACCTGGATGCTTGACGCCGCCATCGGCCTGTTTGACCGCGCCGTTGCAGATGGATGGTTCGAAGGCGGACAGCCCGGCTTCTGCTACACGACGGACTTCGACGGCAACGCAGTGGTTCGCGCGCGTCTGCATTGGGTACTCGCCGAAGCGCTTGGGGCGGCGGCGACGGCCTATCGGGCTACCGGCGAGAGCACGTATGCCACGTGGTACGAGACCTGGTGGGAGTATGCGGCGAGGTACGTCATCGACCGGGAGCGTGGGTCGTGGCACCACGAGCTGACACCAGAGGGTGAACCTTCATTCACCATGTGGCCCGGCAAACCCGACATCTACCACGCTATCCAGGCGACGCTCATTCCCCGCCTCCCGCTCACTCCCACCCTTGTCCCCGCCCTCGCTCGGGGTCTCTTGGATGTCCGGTGAGGTCGAGGACCGGCCTCGTACTGGCAGTTTGCGCCTACGCGTGGTGGGGTGGGCTTCCTCTGTACCTGACGTTGCTGGCGCCTACCGGGGCGGCGGAGGTCATTGCCCACCGAGTGGTGTGGTCTTTGGTGTGTTGCCTCGCGGTGGTGGCCGCGACCGGGCGTGGCCGCGAACTGGGGTCCGTGCTCACCAACCGTCGTACGGCGGGGACGTTGGCGATCTCGGCGGCGCTGCTCACGGTGAACTGGTTGGTGTTCGTGTACTCCATCGAGTCGGGACAACTCGTGGACGGCGCGCTCGGGTATTTTATTAATCCGCTGGTGACCGTGGCTTTGGCCGTGGTTTTCTTGCACGAGCGCCTACGCCCGGCCCAGTGGGTCGCCCTCGGCGTGGCCGGGTCCGCAGTCATGGTGATCTCTCTCGCCTACGGGCGTTTTCCGTGGATCGCGGTGGTGCTGTCCCTGTCGTGGGGGATGTACGGCTATGTCGAGAAGGGCGTAGGCCGGACGGTCTCGGCGGTCACGGCGCTGAGCGTCGAGACCCTGTGGGCCGCGCCCCTCGCTGTGGGCTATGTCGTGTGGCTGACCGCTGACGGACGCCAGACCTTCGTCGGTGCGGGGCCTACCCATTCGTGGCTGTTGGTTGGGGTTGGCATCGCCACGGTGGTGCCACTGTTGCTGTTCAACGGCGCGGCCCGGCGGCTACCGCTGTCGGTGCTTGGGTTGACCCAATACCTGTGCCCGGTGATGCAGTTCCTCGTCGCTGTCGTTGTGCTCCGTGAGCCGATGGCGCCTGCCCGGTGGGTGGGTTTCGCCATCGTGTGGGTCGCGCTTGCCATCCTCACCGCCGACGCCCTGCGCGCGGCCCGCCGTGTCCCTCGGATCACCTGAGATCCTTACCCGCCTGAGACGCCGAAGGACCCTGCTTCGCGGGTCGCCGTTGGCCGTCCCGCGGGTCGCCAGTTAGTCCGCCTCCTGCTTTCTCGCTGGCGTCACGCCGTGACTCTCGCCACCGCTCGGGCCAGACGTTTCAGCGCATCGTCAATCGTCGCGCGGGGGAACGCGGCGTTGAGGCGGAGGAAGCCGCGTCCCTCGGTGCCGAAGTCGGCGCCATCGGACAACCAGAGCCGCGCGTCATCCACCACCATGTGTCGCAACCCGGCGGCGTCGAGCCCGAGGGCGCGGAAATCCATCCACGCCAGATATGTCCCCTCGGGCCTGGTGACACGCACGGCGCCAAGCTGGTGGGCCGTGGGGGAGGCGATGAGCGCCATCGTCCGGTCGAGGTAGGCCACCAACTCATCCACCCACGCATCGCTACTGCCCCCATACGCGGCCTCACACGCGGCCAAACCGAGGGCAGGGTGCTGGTGTAGGCCCTGGCGGCGGTAGATGGCGGCCATGCGAAGGCGAGTGTCGTCATCGGCGGCGAAGATGTTGGCTACCTGAAGGCCAGCCACGTTGAACGTCTTGGACGGGGCCGTGCACGTCACGGTGGCGGCATCCACGTCGGAGTCCAACGTCGCCAGAACCGTGTGGCGTGAGGTCGGATAGACGAAGTCGGCGTGGATCTCGTCGGAGATGATGCGCACGCCATGGCGCAGGCAGATCGCCGCGAGTTCTTCCAACTCGGTCCTGGTCCACACTCGGCCCACAGGGTTGTGGGGAGAACACAGGATGAACGCGCTGGCCTGGGCGGCCTTGTCCTCGAAGTCCGCCAGATCGATCTGCCACCCGGCAGGCGTGTCGACCAACGGGCTTGTGATCAGGCGTCGGCCGGTGGCTCGGATGGTGGCA
>JAISBQ010000365.1 GCA_031266115.1 Bifidobacteriaceae bacterium | reverse complement strand
GCCGCGCGGCGCGGCGCGCCACGTTCCCGCACACACACCGTCCACCACCACAACGGGCCTGAACACGCCGTTGCCACCAGGGCAGATCGACGCGGCGTGCCCCGGAGCGAGCATCGCCGTCCGGTCGCGGTAGCCCAGCAGGTGCTCATCGAAGGCGGGCAACAACGCGACGCCGGCCGATGGCGGACCCGCCCCTGCGGCATCGGCCAGTTCGGGAGACATCCAGTACGTGGTCCCGTCATCCCCATCGAACCGGACCACACGGTCCCCTGCCAACGCCAGACCTTCCCTGACCTCACGTTTCCCCAGGCCGGACCACCAGGACAGATCGTCCAGGCAGGCCGGGCCGTGGGATGCCACATACCTGGCGGCCAACTCCGCGAGTCCCTCCTCGCGATCGAGGTTGCGGGGGTGAGCGATCCACTCCTCGGCGAGGACCAACAGTGGCTCGCCATCGGCCACCGGCCCGAACACCAGCGTGCCCGTTTGAGCAAAGAACCAGATCAGACGGTATTTCCACGGATCGGACACTTCGATGCCACGAGCGGCGACCTCACCAAAAAGCGTGCCCCTGGCAAGCGCCCGGCCACCGGCCAACACGCCGATGGCGCACTCCCGGACCCTCTCAATGTGGCGGGCGTCCAGACCGAGGTGCTGCCGGCGTCGTTCAGCACTGGCACCCAGTACCTTGGCCGAGGTCAACCGCTGAAGCCAGCCCACGTCATCGGCGGCCACCGCGTGCAACGTACCCCGCATGGGCCACGACCGGACCACCTGTCCGTCCAGGTAAGCACGCTCGACATCGGCCAATCCCACGCCGGAACGCAACCCCAACGCCCACTGCGACGCAGGGAAGTCCTGAGCCTGGGCCGCGAGAAAATGCCGGACCACGCCAGCCGGGCTGCGCGGAGGGGGGTGACGGGCGCCACCGGCCCTGCCGACGCGGTTGGTCGCGCTGGTTAGGTGGGCGTCACATAACGGATCCGTGGCGTCGGCGGGATCCGTGGCATTGGCTGGCTCGGCGGGGCTGCCCGGATCGGCGGCATCGGCGGGACTGGCGGAACCGACCGAACGGTCAGTCCGGTCCGCCAAGAGCAATGACCGCAACCTCAATCCAAGGAGGTCGCGGCAGTGAAGCACGCCCCCTAACCTACTGGGCGGCGGCGACAAGCAAGGTCAACGCCGCGATTCTGCGGCTCACCTGCGATCTCGTAGCACGGCTAGAGACCTCCAGCGCCACTGACTCGAAGGACTGAGGTCCTTCTCTCGAAGATTTGAGCTGATGAAATCGAAGTTTTGAGCGGCTCGGATCGAAGATTTGAGGTGGATCGGCCAGCGGCGCACAGTCCCACCGGCGCAGGTCCGGTCAGTCCCTAAGACTCCGGCAGACGGACGATGACGCGCAGCCCGCCGCCCATCCGCGGCGCCAGGGCCAAGGTTCCGCCGTGCGCGCGGACGATGCTCTTGACGATGGCCAGGCCGAGGCCGGCGCCCGCATGGCCATCCCGGGCACGGCCAGCGCCCCTGTGGAACGGTTCGGCGAGCACCGGCATCGACTCGGGGCTCAACGCCTCGCCCGTGTTCTCGACCGTGAGCACCACGCCGCCTGACACGGCACGGGTGGTCACCCACACCGCGCCATCGCCGGGGAGGTTGTGGACGATGGCGTTGTGCAGGAGGTTCGTCACCATCTGCGCCAGCAAGGTGGGTGAGCCCACGACGTGGGCGATCTCACTGGACGTCTCGACGCCGACCCCATGGGCCTCGGCGAGCGGGAGAAGCCTCTCCGCTGCTTCTTCCGCCGCAAGGGACACATCGACCCGTTCGCGGGCAAACGAACGCCCGTCCGCCTGGCCAAGCAGGAGCAACGCCTCGGTGAGGTCGATCGCCCGGGTGTTGACCTCACCGAGGCGGTCCACGAGTTCGCTGGAGTCGTGATGCGGATCCGCGCGGGCGACATCGAGCAAGGTCCGCGTGAGAGCGAGCGGTGTGCGCAGTTCGTGGGAAGCGTTGGCCGCGAACCGCTGCTGGGACGCGACGTGCGCTTCGAGCCGGGCGAGCATCGTGTCGAAAGCGTCGGCGAGTTCACGGAACTCATCCATGCGACCGTCCAACTGGATCCGATGGGTGAGCGATCCGGTCGCGGCCAGCCGCGTCGCCTCGGTGATCCGGGCCAAGGGCCTGAGCATCCACCCGGCGAGCAACCACCCTCCCCCAAGACCGACCGCCAAGAGGAACGCCATGAGGATGACCCACGAGGCAGCGATGGAACGCAGGAGATCGGCGCGGACCAACATACCCACCGGGCTGACACCCACGTCGGGCAAGAAGCCCAAGATGATCACCCACACAACCACGAGCAGCAAGGTCCCCACGACCACAACCAACCCCGCATAGCTCATCGTGAGTTTGAAGCGAACGGAGTGCCCCCGCCGGCGCGGCGTACCAAGGGTCCCGTCGTGCCACCTGCTCACCCCGGTCCGGTTCGCCGGTCCGCGGGAGCCAGCGCGCCAACCCCGGCCTGAACGCGGCAACCCATCGCGCTCCCGCGCCTTCGTCATGCCCCTCACCCTCCTCCCCCGCCTCCAGGACCGGCTTCCACCTCCGGATCAATCCGGTAGCCAACCCCGGGCACAGTCGCGATGACCCACGGCTCGCCCAGCCGCTTACGCAGGGCCGAGACCGTGATCCGCACGGCGTTGGTGAACGGGTTGGCATTCTCATCCCACGCCCGCTCAAGGAGCTCTTCGGCACTGATCACACCGCCATCGGCGGCGGCAAGAAC
>JAISBQ010000362.1 GCA_031266115.1 Bifidobacteriaceae bacterium | reverse complement strand
ACTGTGTGGCCATCGGGTCCCGTTCCCTCCGCGCCTCACGTGGCGATGACCCTGGGCGCACTGCGCGATTTCGGGGCCGATGTCGAAGAACTGCCTCCAGGGGCGCACGGGGACCGTGGCTGGCGCGTGGGCGGGCGGCTCCATGGTCGCGACATGGTGATCGAGCCCGATCTGTCGGGCGGAGCGCCGTTCCTCGCGGCGGCGCTGGTCGCAGGCGGGCGCGTCACGGTGGCCGGTTGGCCGGCTGCCACCACCCAGCCCGGAGACCTCCAGCGTGACTACCTCACCGCATGTGGGGCCGAGGTCTCCTGGTCGCCCGACGGCCTGAGCGCGACCGCGACCCGGCGACCTCGGGGAGCCGACCTCGACCTCACGCCGGCAGGCGAACTTGCCCCCACGCTGGCGGCGATCGCGACCGTCGCGGACGGCCCGAGCCGGCTGAAGGGGATTGGACATCTGCGCGGCCACGAGACCGACAGGATCGCCGCCTTGAGGAGGGAAATCACGCGTCTCGGCGGAGGTGCGCGTGAGCTGGCGGACGGGCTGGAGATCGTCCCCGGCCCGCTGCGGCCCGCGGTAGTCGAGACCTACGGCGACCATCGGATGGCCATGTTCGCCGCCATCGTCGGTCTGGTCGTGGACGGGGTGGAGGTCAGGGACGTCGCCACCACCGCCAAGACCATGCCGGATTTCCCGCAGCGGTGGCGGGCCATGGCGGAGGCGCAGTCGTGAAGCGAGGCGATTGGCGCTCGCTGGACGAATCCGACGTGCGGGCGAGACCCAATCCGCGCGGGTCACGGCCGCGCACCAAGCGTCGCCCTGAGCACGCGGGCGCGGTTCCCGCACGGGTGGTGCGCACGGACCGGGGCCGGTATGCGGTGGTACTCGAACCGCCGGCCGGCGGCATACCGGCCGGCGCGGGCACCATCACGGCGATGAAGGCGCGCGAATTGGGCCATACCTCGATCGTGGTCGGCGATCTGGTGTTCCTCGTGGGCGACGTATCGGGCAGCCAGGGCACGTTGGCGAGGATCGTCCGCCTTGCCCCCCGGACCTCCGTTCTCAGACGCAGTGCCGACGATGCCGATCCCTCCGAACGCGTGATCGTCGCCGATGCCGATCAGCTGGTGGTGGTGACGTCCGTTGCCGATCCGCCGCCCAGACCTCGGTTGATCGACCGCTGTCTTGTCGCCGCCTACGACGCCGGGATGGACGCAGTGCTGTGCCTTACCAAGTCGGACTTGGCCACGGTCGAACGGGCCGATTTGGAGGCGCTCTACGTGCCGCTTGGTGTCACGGTGGTCGTCACCGGACTCCCGGACGGCGCGGAGGATGCAGAGCTGGCCGGCGACCTCATGGGCCTCGGGGATGTGCGAGACCGCATGGCGGGGCGGGTCTCCGTGCTCGTGGGGCACTCGGGCGTCGGCAAGTCCACGTTGGTCAACGCCCTGGTGCCGGGCGCGGCGAGGGCGACGGGCGATGTCAACGAGGTCACAGGGCGGGGAAGGCATACGTCGACCAACGTCATCGCACTTCCCCTCCCCGGCGGCGGCTGGGTGATCGACACTCCGGGCATCCGCTCCTTCGGCCTGGGTCATGTCCGTCCCGAGCGTGTTCTTGCGGCGTTCGCGGATCTCGCGGCAGCGGCCGAGAACTGCCCCCGCGGATGCACGCACGCGTCCGACGCCCCGGACTGTTGGCTCGACGAATGGGCAGGAGTCGATGCGAATCGCTGGTCGCGGCTCGATTCCATCCGTAGGCTGTGGCTCAGCCGCGCCGAGGGGGCCGGCGGGGCAGGTCCGGTGGCGAAAGGTGGCAGCGCGAGATGAGCATCCACGGCGATTACGACTACGACGGCGATCTGCGGCTCGCACACGCGTTGGCCGATCACGCCGATGAGGTGACTCTCGCTCGTTTTCAGGCGGAGGATCTGCGGGTCGAATCCAAGCCCGACTTGACCCCGGTGACAGATGCCGATCACACGGCCGAGCGGCGCATCCGCCAGATGCTTTCCTCCGCACGCCATGGCGACGCTATCCGGGGTGAGGAATATGACGATCAGGGCGAATCGTCGCGGGTGTGGGTGATCGATCCGATCGACGGCACGAAGAACTACCTGCGGGGCGTCCCGGTGTGGGCTACCTTGATCGGATTGATCGACGATGGCGAGGCTGTGCTGGGGCTGGTCTCGGCTCCCGCTTTGCGCCGGCGATGGTTTGCCGCCAAGGGCGAAGGGGCGTGGACGGGCCGCTCAATGAGCTCGGCACGCCGCATCCACGTCTCTCGCGTGGCGGAGTTGGCTGAGGCGTCCTTCTCCTGTTCGTCGCTGGGTGGATGGGAGAAGCAGGAGCGGTTGGCGGATTTCTTGGCACTGACACGCGTGGTGTGGCGCACGCGCGGATATGGCGACTTTTGGTCCTACATGCTCGTTGCCGAGGGTGCGGTCGATATCGCCGCCGAACCCGAGCTGGCGCTGCACGATATGGCCGCCCTGGCGCCGATCGTCACCGAAGCGGGCGGCAGGTTCACGGATACCGCGGGCCGGGTCGAGGGTCCGTTTGGGCGTGACGCTTTGGCCACCAACGCCCTCCTTCACGCCCAGGTTCTCGGCTACCTGGGGTCATGAGCGGGCCCACGCTGATCGCCATCGTCGGGCCGACGGCGACCGGGAAGTCTGACCTGGCGCTCGACGTGGCCGAATGGCTGGGTGCCGAGATCGTGGGGGCCGACGCGATGCAGCTCTACCGCGGGATGGATATCGGGACAGCCAAAGTGCCCCCGGCCGCGAGGCGCGGAATCGCCCACCATCAGATCGATGTGCTCGACGTACGGCAGGACGCTTCGGTCGCGGCGTATCAGCGCTGCGCCCGCGCCGATGTGTCGGAGATCGGTGCGCGCGGGCACCGTGCCGTGGCGGTGGGGGGGTCGGGACTGTATGTCCGGGCGTTGGTGGACCAGATCGAGTTCCCGCCGGCCGATCCGGCCGTGCGCGCGGCGTGGGAGGCGCGGGCCGCGCAGGCGGCGCCGGGTGTCCTCCACGCGTTGCTGGCCGAGCGCGATCCGGTGGCGGCCGCCGAGATCGGTCCGGGCAACACGCGGCGGATCGTCCGGGCGCTGGAGGTGATCGAGGTGACCGGTAGGCCTTTCGCAGCGAGGCTGCCACGCTATGTCTACGCGGCTCCTGCCGTGCAACTGGGGGTGGATGGGGACGCGGCCGCCGTGGACGAGGCGATTGACGCCCGTGTGCGCCGGATGCTGGCCGACGGTCTGATCGAGGAGGTGGAAGCGCTGGCCGCTGCCGGGCTGCGTGAGGGACGGACGGCATCGAGGGCGACGGGCTATGCGCAGGGACTGGCCGTAATCGACGGGAAAATGACCCGCGCCGAGGCCGGCGAGGCGATCGCCCTGGCCACCAGGCAGTTGGCACGGCGGCAGCGCAAGTGGTTCCGCCGTGATCCGCGTGTCGTGTGGATCGACGCCGGACTCGGGGCCACGGAACGGGCGATGATCGCCATAGAGATGTCGCGGAATTGAGACGGTAAACGATATAAAAGGGGTTCCTCAGAATCGCATGCTGCCACGGCGCAAGACAGTGGAAGATGGATAGGATGGCGGCGCCACATACGGTCACGGGCCCCATGATCTGCGGTTACCCTGCCTCGGGTCATATCCCCTGACCTGGTCGTGGGTGCGCTGCACACCCAGGGCCGTTCGTTAATAACAACGAGCACAGACCAAAAAGGAGTTATCCTGATGAAACGTACCGCACCCCTCGCGGCGGCAAGCGCTCTGGCGCTGTGCGCTGCACTCGTCCCACTCGGCCCCTGGGCCGTGGCCGCGGATATCACCGTGACTTTTCACCATCGCGATGCCGCGAACACCATCACCGTCGAGACCACCAGCGATGGGACGATGGCGATCCCTGAGACCGCACCGTGGGATGGCCACACGTTCGCTGGCTGGTACACCTCGCCGACCCCTGGACGTGCGGATGCCCCCGCGACGGCTGGCGGCGGCTTCTTCGGACCTACCACGTTCACGGGCCTCACCTCAGATGTCACCCTGTACGGCCAGTGGATCGAAGACTCGCAGGCCAACCCGAACGTCCACACCATCGCGACGGCGTCAGGGACGGCGTCCACGGTGCTTGGTTACTCCACATACTCCGGGATCGATCTCATCACTGCGAACGGCGCCGCGGTCAACCCCGTCGGATACACCCCGGACGGCACCAATCCGATCTTCAAGGATCTCAACAAGAACAGCCGCCTCGACGTCTACGAGGACTGGACCAGGTCCACCGAGGACCGTGCCGCGGACCTCGCCGCCCAGCTCGCGGCCGATCCGGATGGGGTCCAACAGATCGCCGGTCTCATGCTCTATTCGGGTCACCAGACGGACTGGAGTGACGCGATCCCCAACCAGGATCAGATCACCTTCCTCGTCAACGATGACCTGCGCCACGTTCTCATCGCGGGGTCCGCCGCGGCCGGCCAGATGGGCGTCCACGCCGAGTGGAACAACAACATTCAGTCGATTGTCGAGGCGCTGGGATATGGAATCCCTGCCAACAACTCCTCCGACCCCCGCCACGGCACCAGCTCCACCTCCGACGTCGAGTTCTTCTCCGCCAACACCGGCGTCTCGGCGTGGCCGAGTTCGCTGGGCATGGGGGCGACCTTCGACCCGGCAGTCAACAAACTCTTCGGCAAGATCGCTTCGGCCGAATACCGGGCGTTGGGCATCGCCACCGCGCTATCGCCGCAGATCGACATCGCCACCGATCCCCGGTGGGGGCGCTACAACGGCACCTTCGGGGAGGATCCCAAGCTGGCCTCGGCCATGTCGAGGGCCTATGTCGACGGATTCCAGACCACCTACGCCAACACCGACAGGTCCACCCCGGATGTCTATGACCCGATTGCCAACGACGCGGCCACAGGCGGCTGGGGCTACCAGAGCGTCAACGCGATGATGAAGCACTGGCCTGGCGGCGGCGCCGGCGAGGGTGGCCGCGACGCGCACTACAACTACGGCAAGTATGCGGTGTTCCCCGGTGGCAACTGGACCGCGCACCTCATCCCCTTTGTCGATGGTTCGCTCAGCCTCGAGGACGGCACCGAGATGGCCACGGCCGTCATGCCCTACTACACCGTGTCCTACCTGCAGGTCCCCGGCTCGCTGTCCAATGAGTCGAATTCCCCCGCCGCCAGCCTCAACATGGCCAACGCCTACAGCGACTACATGATCAACGGGGTCCTGCGCGATTCGTACGATTTCGACGGCGTGGTCTGCACCGACTGGAACGTGGTCGGCCCCGCCACCGGTCCCGGCGTGATGTTCGACGGAGATCTGGCCGGCATGATCTGGGGTGTCGACGACCACTACCCGGCCAACGCGGATATCGACACCGATGGTTCCTTCACCGACATGGCCGCGCGCGCCAGGATGCTCCTCGACGCGGGCGTGGACCAATTTGGCGGCCTGAACACCACCGCCCCCATTGTCAAGGCCTACAACGCCGCGACGCCGGGAGACAAGGCGAAGCTGCTCGACCAGATGGAAGGTTCGGCCTACCGCCTGCTCAAGAACATCTTCCGTACCGGGCTCTTCGAGAATCCGTATCTCGATGCCGACCACACCGAGACCACTGTTGGCCAGCAGGCCTACATGGAGGCCGGCTACGACGCGCAACTCAAGTCGATGGTGCTGGCGAAGAACCAATCCGACCTGCTTCCCCTCGATAAGTCGGCTACCACCGTCTACGCCCCGGCCAACGCCGACGTGCCGCTGGCGTCGGCAACCATCGACCTTCTCGAGACCTACTTCGGTACCGGCAACGTCATCACCGATCCCGCCGACGCGGCATCGGCGGATGTGGCGCTCGTCTTCATGAACTCCATCTCCTCGGGTGGCGGCTCACGCGACATGACCGCCCACACCAACTCCTATGCTCCGATCAACCTCGACTTCAAGGACTACACGGCCACCGATGCGAGGACCACATCGGTGGCAGGTGAGCCCATCAGGGATAGTTCTGGCGCCGTGATCGGCCAAGCCAACCGCAGCTACAAGGGGGTCACCACCGAGGCCTACACCGGCATCGGCGGCGGTTTCTTCGGCGGCGGGGCCCCCGATGTGGCGGGTTCGGCGGCCGGCCAATTGGAGCGGCTCGCGGCGGCCAAGGCCTCGGGCAAGCCCGTGATCGTGGTGTTCGACACGTCCAACCCGGCGGTGCTCACCGAGATCGAACCCTCAGCCGACGCCATCCTCGTGACGTTCCAGTCGCAGCGCTCAGCGGTGCTGGATATGCTCACCGGCTCGACCGAATACAAGGGCGCCGGATCGGCCGAACCGGTCCACCCCACCGGCATGCTGCCTCTCCAGTTCCCCAAGGACATGGCCGAGGTTGAAGCCCAGGCCGAGGACGTGCCGCGCGACATGGTGCCCTACACCGACGCCGCAGGCAATGCCTACGATTTTGGCTTCGGTCTGACGTGGGCACATGGGACTACCACGCGGATCGACGCGACCGTCAATCCTGGCTACACGCAGTTCGTCACCGAGAATGCTGTCCCGATGTCGGTGCCCGTCAACACTGGCACCAACGCGGCCAGCGCCTACTCCATCGCCAACCGCGCCCAGGTCACCTTCGATTACGGGTACACCGAGGCGGCCACTGACAGGGCCACCAAGCGGCTGATCCTCACCGTGACCAAGGGCACGCCCGTGGTGGAGCAGGCCGCCACGCGGGCCGGTCACACGTTCACCGGGTGGTACACCTCGGCAGGGGAGAAGGTTGACTTCACCCGTCCGATCTATGCCGATACCACGGTGACGGCCCGCTGGGACGCCGTGGCCAACCCCGCCGGCGAGGCGACTCGTTCGCTCCTCGCCTCACTGGTCGGCGCTGCGGCGCACCGTTCCGCCTCGGATTACACCCCCGCGAGTTGGGCCGTGTACCAGGCAGCGCTGGCGAAGGCACGCGATGTCCAGGCCAAGGCGGCCCTCTATCAGGCGACCGAAGCGGATGTGGCCGCGGCGATCGTCGCGCTCGTCGACGCGGTGTCGGGCCTCACCGCGCCCGTCCCCGCCACCAATGCGCCTGCCGTGCCGTCCCAGATTCCGTTGCTGAAGTCATACGTCGACGCGGTCGCCGGAAAGGTGGCTTCGGCGTACACGCCGGAAAGCTGGGCGGCGTTCGCCTCGGCGCTCGCGGGAGCCCGCGCCATTCTCGCGAACCCGGCGGCATCCGATGAGCAGGTGGCGCGGGCGCTCGTCACCCTGCTTCAAGCCGATGCCGCCCTGGCGGCGCCGCCATCGACGGGTGTCGCCCCGCCGGTCACCACAATCAAAGCGGGCAC
>JAISBQ010000296.1 GCA_031266115.1 Bifidobacteriaceae bacterium | reverse complement strand
CCCGGCGTCGACGGACTCGCGGTCCAGGGAGCCGGACGCCGTCGCGTCGGTGGGTGGACGCGGCCCGTCCACGCCGGGTGCATCTCCGGCGCTCGCGATGTCGCCAGGGGCTGCCTGCCCGCTCGCCGCGGCGTTGCCAGCCCGGAAGACCGAGATCCGGTCTGGTGGGCCCGCGGCACCGTCGCCGGCGCCGGGGTCCGGACGCGGGACGGTCGCGAGGGGTTGGGCCAGCGGTAGGGATGCCGCTGGGGGTGCCGCCGCGTCGAACGTTGGGTGCACAGGTGGTGCGGACGGGCTGTCTATCGCCGGTGGGTCGGCCCGCACTGGGCCGCCGGGGATGGGGAAGACGGGTGCTGGCGGCGGTTGGAAGCCGCTGTCGAAGACCGGACGGGAACCGCTCTCGGGTGCGCGCGTGGCGCCCGTGGGCGGCCGGGTGCCCTGCGGAAAGAGCGGCTGGGCGGGGGCGCTGGGGGCCCGTGGTCCTCCGCGCCCGGGGGCCACACGGCCGGTGATCGGTTGGAAGGTCGGCGGTGCCATCGTAGGCCTCTGACCTGGGCCTTCGAGGCCGGGCATGGTGGCGTCCCACGGCGGGCGAGCAACGTCGGCGTGGGGTGATGGCGCCGGGGTGAGCGGGGGCTGGGCGCCGGGCACGGCGGGGCCGGCAGGAGCCGGGGAGGCCAACTCGAAAGATGGTGCTGGGGTGGGGCTTGGAGCGGCATCGGGCACTGGGGCCGCGCGGTGCGATGGAGGGAATCGGGGAGGGAAAGACGGGGGAGTGGCCTGCGTCATGTGGCCACCGTAGCCCTGACGCCAGCAAATTGTGCGATCCACGCCCGCAGGGTGGCGGCCCCCCGGTGCACGATGACGAATGGCACGTCCTGGGGCGCCGCGGATGACCGCTGGGAGCACCTGCGGCGTGGGATCAGTCCGTTCCCGCTTCCGGGCGTGGGGTCGACCGCCTGTCCACAAGCGCGGTTATCCACAGCTCAGCGAGCCTAGACGAGCGGTCAAGGCCGCTGTGGCGCCACCATGGCCGGCATGACCGAGACTTCCTGGGCAAGCGCGTGGGTCGCGTCCGCGTCGGCTGGTCGCCCGGCGGCCAGGCGGGCCGACACGGTCGCGGCGGGGCGTGCGGCGGCCGACGTGAACGCGGCAATCGCCCGCGTGTCGGCGGCCCGTCCCGTCGAGTGGGTGGCACCATCCGTGGCGGTCTACCTGGACCGTCTGCGGGAGATCCGCGACGCGGGCCACACGGCACACGAGTTGATCGAGACGGTCCGCTACCGGGCCACTGTGTTCAACCAGGTGCTTGACAGTGAGCCAGCCCGGTCGGTCCAAGCGGAGGGATGACGCGATGGCCAAGGGCGACATCAGGGCCGATGGCGGCGCAGGCGGTGTGGTCGCGTGCATTGAAGAGATGGAGCGGCTTGCCGTTAGCGTGCGGAAGGCTGCCACCCTGTTCGACTCGGCCAGCACCCACGTCAACGGATATGTGCGGTGGAGCGGGCGCGGCACCGCGAATGGGGGTCCGGGTTCTGCGGCCCGGACGCGAGGCGAAGACAGCGCCGAGCTGGCCGTGGCACGGGTCCAGCTCCACACGGCCATCGATTCTCTCACCTTGTCGCCGTCATCCCCGGCCCGCTGTCGAGACCGGGCGAGTGCGCTAGGTGGTGCACTCGACGAGGCGATCGACGAGTACGAGCGTGCCGAGGCGGAGGTGAGCTACCGGATGAATCTCCTCGAACGGGCGTACCTGTTCGGGTTGGACGTTCAGGGGGCGGGCGGTCCGGCCGGCCACATGCTCGCAACCGGGAGTCTGCTCGGGTGGCTCGGTGCCGAGGTTCTTGCCGGGCATGTCACCGGAACCCCGCTGGCCAAGACTCTGCGGACGTACCATCCCGTCCTGCGCGAGTTTCTCGAACAGGTGCTGTCCCCGTTCCCGCAAGGTGGCACCCCCACCACCCGTCAACTGGCTGCACTGCTGGCTGTGGTGGGCCGAACCCTCAACTCCTCCGCCGGTCTTGGCCGCGCCAAGATTCGCAGGGTGAGTGTCACCAAGGGAAAGATGTCCTCCCGCCTGGCCGATCTGGTCAAGGGTGTCGACCGTGCGGACTGGCAGGTGAAGAACGAGACCCCATCCATCTTGGTGAGCCGAGTGATCACAGGCAGTGGGTCGACGCGAAAGAGTTCCTGGGTGGTCTCGCTCCCGCCCACATCGCCCCTCATCGGTGGCCGCAATCCTTTCGACGTCATCTCGGACATCGAAGCGATGGGACTGTGGACCAACGACATCGTCGATGGCCTCACGCAGGCCCTCAAGGATGCTGGCGCCCGCAAGGGTGAGTCGATTCTCCTGGTCGGCCACTCACTCGGCGGGATCACGGCCGCCGCTGCGGCCGCCTCCCCGGCATTCGCGAAACGGTTTTCGGCACCGGCGATCATCACGCTCGGCTCCCCCATCAGCACAATCCCCGTCCGCGCCAAGTCCCCGGTGTTGGCGTTGGAGCACACCGAAGACGCGTTGGCTGCGCTGAGTGGGTCGCCCAACCCGAAGTCCCCCAACTTCACAACGGTCACTAGGGATCTCGCCGCGTCATCGGATCCGGCCGAACGCAAGGCTGCCGCCGATCGGTTGGGCTCCGCCGCCCACGCGCGTCCGTACTACACAAACACTCTCGCCATGGTGGACGCGTCGAAGGATCCGTCGATCCAAGCCTTCAAACGCGCCGTCGCGCCGATCATGGTGGCCGGTGCCAAGGTGGTCACCATCCAGTACGAGGTCACCCGTTCGGTGAAGGCCAAGTGACGCCGCCACCGGCGAGGGACACTAGCCGCGACCGAGTGCCCTGAAGGGGATCGAGATGAGGGCGGTCAGGATTGCCAGAACCAGTCCTGCTCCGATGGCGGAACCGAAGTCCGCGATGTGTAGCCCGAGTGGCGTGGCCGCGGTGAGCCACGAGACCAGTTCCAGCATCGCCGCGTTCACCACCAACGCGAATAAGCCGAGGGTGAGAACGTAGAGCGGCAGTGCCAGCACCCTGATGACCGGTTTGACGATGGCGTTGACCAACACGAGGAGGAGGGCGACGAGGAGGTAGACCACAGCCATGCCCACGGGCCCTTCGCCCTGAGGTGTCACCCAGATCGAGCGCCACAACCCGTCCACGATCCACAGCGCGATGGCGCCGGCCGCCACGCGTGTCAGAAAAGCTCCCATCGGTCAAGCCTCCCATGCCCGCCACGCGAGCGCCCCGCTCACCATCCGCGTCGCGCGCCGCTGAGGTTCCCTACGACCGATCCGTGGCATGGTGGGACCCCATGAGCCCGAAAGTGCCGATTCGTCCCACCCTTGCCACGGTTCCCGACTATGTCCCCGGAGCCCGCCCCCCGGTCGGCCGGCGCGCCTACAAGCTGTCCTCGAACGAGAGCCCGTTCCCGCCGCTGCCGGGAGTTCTGGCCGCCGTCGCGGATGCGGCTGCCGACCTCAACCGCTACCCAGACATGATGGCCGCCGGTCTCTTGAGTGCACTGGCCGTGCATCACGATGTGGAGCCGGACCAGATCGCCGCCGGCAACGGGTCAGTAGCGGTGCTGGGCCATGTGCTCGGGGCGTTCGCCGGCCAGGGCGACGAGGTGATCTACCCATGGCGCTCGTTCGAGGCCTATCCGATCCTGGTGGCACTGTCGGGCGCCACGCCGGTGCCCGTCCCGTTGACGCCCGATAGCCGGATCGACCTGGACGGCCTCGCTC
>JAISBQ010000251.1 GCA_031266115.1 Bifidobacteriaceae bacterium | reverse complement strand
TGGCATTCACGCCGGAATCCGACAGCATGTCGAGGAAGATGTCCTTGTTGCGGAGCAGGAACGTGTTGCCTCCCGCTCCCTCGATAGCCGCCTTGCGGTCCTCGATGGGAGCGAGGTTCAACTTTTGGACGGTCCGGGCCTTGTGCATTTCGAGCGGGACCGGGTCGGAGGAGAAATACCGAATGGACTGCATTGTCGCACCTCAGGGTGTGATGGAGCCGGCGAGGACGTGTCATCCTATCCCCGTTCCCGCCACCCCCATGCGCGGCGCTCACACCCTGGGCAGCGGGGATCTAGACTCACCGCGTATGGACATGTCCTGGATCCGGTGGCGGGTACCGTGTGCCGCGACGGCCGCCATCGCTCTGATGGTCGGGCCGGGCGCCACCACCTCTCGTAGCGCCAGCGCGGGTCCTCAGGCGATCGTCACCCTGTTGGCCACGTTCGCCGACCTTCCCACCGGTGGCAAGGCGCCCATCCTGGGGCCCGCACGCATGGCTGGGCACACCGGGGCGCTCCGGGCGAGCAACGACATCGTCGCCGTGGAGATCAACGGCTCTGCGACCGCGGCGGAGGTCAGCCGCGCCCTCGCCGACGCCACGGAGGAGCCTGCCCGTGCCATGACGGAAGCGCTTGGCCCAGCGTTGGGGCCGCTCCTACTCGCGGCGATGGACGATGGCGACGTGCCGGTGACCATGGGTCTGCTGAAAGGACAGATCGCCCAGGGCATCGGCAACTACCAGCCGGCCAAGGCCTCGTTCGCTTATCCACGCCCGTTTGTTCGCCTTGGGTTCACCGCGAACGGGGGCCGGATCGACAAGACTCCGAGCCCCGAGTACGCCGCTCTGGCCTCCAACGGGTCCTTCCCCTCGGGTCACACCATCGACGGCTATGTCGCTGCCACGGCACTGGCGACCTTTCTGCCCGAATTCGCGCCGCACATCTTGGCACGTGGGTCCCAGTTTGCCCACCACCGCATTCAACTTGGGGTCCACTACCCGCTGGATGTGATCGGCGGGCGGATGGCAGCACAGCAGATGGTCCAGACCCGGTGGAGCGACCAGACTTTCCGCCAGCGCCTCACGAAGGCCGCCACGGAGGTGCGCAGCGCTCTGGCCTCCCGGTGCCTGGCGTCGGGACGTCCCGCTGACCTGGTGGCCTGTGCCGACGATGGCGGCCCCCACCTCTCCCCCGATGCCGCCCTGGCGACCTACACCCAACGGCTCACCTATGGCCTGGGCCACCTCACGCCGGCCACCGAATCCTGCGATGCCGGGTCTACCGGCGTGGCGATGGTCCCACCGGGAGCCGACGATCTGTTGATCACGTCCCATCCGGAGTTGACCCCTGCCCAGCGGCGCGAGGTGCTGGCCGCGACCGCGGTGGAGGCGGGAATTCCTCTGGACACACGGACCGGTCAGACCAGTTGGGCACGGATCAACCTCGCCGCGGCCATGGCTGCCACCGTCCAGGTAGACAGCGCCGGCCATGCCGTGATCTCACCTGGCATGGGCCACGCACGCGGCGCGGTCACCACGGTGCCGGTCGATCCGGGCGACCCCATCGCTGCCGTCACCGCGTCCCAGCGATCGGTCACGCTGATCACAGGCTCGTCCTACACCATTCCGGCCGGCGCCTACGGGAGCGATGGTGCCCGTTCGCGACCAGCGTTCACGTCGAAGGCTGCGCGCGTGGCCTCGGTCTCCCGCACCGGCACGGTCACGGCGTTGGCGCCGGGCAAGGCCACCATCGTGCTATGCGCCGGATCCCAGCGCGCGACAGTGACCATCACCGTCCGCGCGAGGCGGCCCGCGCGGACGAGCCCCACGGCGGTCACGGTCCGCGGTATCCCCGCACGGATGGCGGTGGGTGACGCCGTGAGCGCCCGCGCCACGTACAAGCCCGCCCGAGCGATTGGTGTCAAGGTGCGCTACACCTCGTCGCGGCCATCGGTGCTCGCCGTGGATTCCGCCGGGCACGTGCGGGCCCTACGGCCGGGCACGGCAACGGTGAAGGTCAAGGCTGGCGCGCGTGTCACCACGGTCACGGTGAGGGTCGAGTAAGGGCGGGCGGGGCGCACGCCCGGTGACGAGCTACGCCACGGCGGCCCAGTTGCTGGCGGCAGTGAGGCCGAGAGCCTCAGCGACAGCGGGGCACAGGAGCGTCCCACCGTGGGTGGTCAGACCGGCGGCGAGGGCCGGATCGCTGGCCACGGCGGACCGCCAGCCGACACCGGCGAGGTGCTGCACGTAGGGCAGAGTCGCGTTGGTCAAGGCGGCCGTCGAGGTCTGGGCCACGGCGCCTGGCATGTTCGCCACGCAGTAGTAGACCGAATCGTGGACCGGGAACGTTGGGTCGCGGTGGGTGGTGGCGTGGGATCCTTCGAAACACCCTCCCTGGTCGATGGCGATGTCGACAAGTACCGACCCGGCCGCCATCGTGGCCACCATGGCGTGGGTGACGAGCTTGGGCGCCCGTGCGCCGGGGATCAACGCCGATCCGACGACAAGGTCCGAGTGGGCGACGAGGTCGGTGATCGCCGATTCGGTGGACACGCTCGTCCCGACCCGGCCCCCGAACCGCCAGTCCAGGGCGTGGAGGCGCGGCAAGGACACGTCGACCACGGTGACCTGCGCACCAAGGCCCAGGGCGTTGGCGGCCGCATGTTCACCGGCGACCCCGCCACCGATCACCGTGACGCGCGCCGCGCGGGTACCCGGTACGCCGCCCGGCAGGACGCCCTTGCCGCCGTGCGCGGACATCAGGTGGTAGAACCCGACGAGGGCGGCCAGGCGGCCGGCGATCTCGCTCATCGGCGCGAGCAGCGGAAGCGAGCGGTCTGGCAATTGGACGGTCTCATAGGCGATCGACGTGGCACCCGATCCAAGGAGCGCCCGCGTCAGCGGCTCATCCGCCGCGAGGTGCAGATAGGTGAACAGGGTCAACCCCTCGCGCAGATACCCGTATTCACTCGCCACCGGCTCCTTGACCTTGACTACCAGGTCCCCAGCCCAGGCGTCGCCCGCCTCGGGGACGATCGTGGCTCCCTGCGCCGCGTACTGGGCGTCGTCGAAGCCCGCCCCGGTCCCGGCTCCACTCTCCACCAGCACACTGTGACCCGCCCTGACCAGTTCCCGCGCCCCCGCTGGGGTCAACGAGACGCGCCTCTCGTTGTTCTTGACTTCGACCGGAACCCCAACCTGCATCGTTCGCTCCCTCCGCTCCGTGGTGAACCCTTCGCCAAGGATCGCAGATTATTCGCTACTGGCGCGCCTACGTCGCACGATGCGCGGCGATTTGGACCGAACTATCTCGATACTTTGGATAGGCCGCCCTCTGCTCGCTGTGCGCCGAACATCCTTCGGGAGAAACGCACTACGGCGCCTACGTCAACGCCCGGCCTATCGCCTCGCGCCTGTGACGCTGCCGACCAGGCAGTGGCATCCGAAGACCAGACCTGTCAGGTCAACGGCCGGCGCATCGCCTCGAAGCCTTCCGCCCCGCCGGCGTTCCGGCCGTCATCGTCCAGGTCATCGTCACGGTGGTCGGCGCCCACCAGGTGATCGAACACGATGTGGGTCTGGGTCGACGCCACCGACGGGTCCATCGACAAGTGGAACGTCACGAGGTCCCGCAACTGCCCTGTCGAGGTACACGCGACGTGAATGAGGAAGTCCTCGGCCCCACCGATGTAGAAGAGGTTGATCACCGGGGCAAGCTGGATGATTCGCCGCTCGAAATCCAGGGCGTGTCCCCGCCCTTGGGCCCGCAGTCGCACGGCGATGACCGCCTGGATGGCCAGCCCCACCGCCGGGAAATCCACCTGGGCGTGTGCCGTGCGGTAGGCACCCGAGGCCCGCAAGGCTCGCAGCCGCGTCAGCGTGGTGGACGGTGCCACGTGCAGGCGCCGAGCCAACTCGGCATTGGGGAGGCGCGCGTCCCGATACAGCTCCCACAGAATCTGCTCATCAAGCCGGTCAAGCCCCCCGGAAACCTCACCATCGCG
>JAISBQ010000250.1 GCA_031266115.1 Bifidobacteriaceae bacterium | reverse complement strand
ACCCAGAAAGCCTTGTCGGAACTCAAAGACACAGTCCCCAAACCCAAAGACGAAGAACTGAACTCCAAACCAAGACCACCCAAATACTCCGGCACCTCCAAATCCACCTCAATATCACCAGACTGCTGGAAGTACTTCGGCGCCGTGTAGAAGTCATACTCTCCGGCGTTCAAGAAGTAGTCGGCGTATGGGCCGGTGTTCGGGTTGTTGACACCGGTCACGTTGGTGCCGATGCCGCCACGCCAGGTGAGGGCGTACACCACGTACTTGAGGTTGGGGAACTGGTCCTCAGCGAAGTTGTGCGGCGCCGTGCCGGTGGCGCATCCCTCGATGAAGCGGTTGTACATCTCGCCCGCTTGGGACGAGCCCTCGGTCATGGCGACGATCTTGCCATCGGCCCTGGCCTTCTCGGCAACGTAGTCGAAGCTGGAGCAGAAGAGCTCCACGATCTTCGCTTGCTGCTGGTAGTACGGATGGTAGTTGTGGCCGTTCGCGTTTCCGGACTCCCAGTAGTTGTCAACGCCGTAGACGTCGACGTAGTCCGCGCCGGCGAAGCCTTGCTCCCACTTGTGCATGAAGAAGGTCTTCCACTTGCCCGAGTCGATCCAGTCGCGGAACTGCGTGCTGTTGGCGGTTCGTGCGCCTGTCACCGGGTCGAGGTCGATCGGCACGCCTGAGTTGTTCAGGGCGATCGGCTCGTCGTAGTGGAACGAGCCCGGACCGAAGTCAGATGCCTGGGCCTCTTGGAACCACCTGTACAGATCGGCGTGAGCCGTGCTCTTGATCGTGCTGTTCCACGTCTTGGTGTCGATGTACTTGTCTATCAACGAGTAATTGGCAACGCCCTGGGGCCCGGACAGGTCCTGGTACAGCCATGAAGGCTCGCCCAACCGCGAGCGGTCCGGAGAGATCTCGTACAGGAAGTTGTGCACGCCGTGGTCCATCAGGTATGCCTGAGTCGTCTTCCACAAGGTGGCGTACTGGTCGTAGGTGACAGGTTGGAAATACCGCTCCATGTCGTCAATGCCCCACCAGAACCAGTCGCCGGAATGCTCGTGGTACGGGCGGAACAGGACCGGCACCGGCGTGCCGTCATTGGCCGCTGTGACTTCCTCGTTGAATTGGACGATGGCGTCCAGGCGAGCTTGGTACCGGTTGTTCAGCACGCCGCCCGGTAGAACCATCTCTGCGGCGGTGGCGTCGGGGTCCGCGCTGGGCCATTGTCCCGGGACGTACAGGTTGCCGTTGTAGCCGCCATATGTCACGGGGTTGGTCTCATGCCACGACCAGGTGTTGATCGAACCATGCTGGTAGGTCTCGGCCGCCCAGAGGACCATGTCGTCCCAGTGCGCGCCGTCGATGTTCTTGCCGTCATAACCGTAGAACGGACCGCGGCCCCCGGCTGGATACTTGCCCGGCCGGTCGCCCAACGCCGTGGCGTCCATCGGTCCGAACTGTCCGAACTCACCCTTGAGTTCCAGGTAGCCCAAATCCATTCCCTGTACGGCCGCATGTTCGCCGTACGCCTGCTTCGAAGCCGAGTTGTCGTTGTGCGCCACAGCCGAGCTCTCGTCCGCGATCACAGTCGCAGGCACGCCCCCGTTCCGCGAATCGGTGCCCTGACCGCCCGTGTAGCCGGTCACCATGTCGTCTTGCTTGCCGACCAAGTAGTACTGGCCGGACATGTAGTAGAGGTTCTGGAACAGCGCCACCGTCTCGGGTGTCGCGTCCGGGTCGACGGGCTTGACCAAATCCGTTTCTTGGACTCCGGTGTCGATCGGATCGACAGCCGAGGCCGCGCTTGCGCCGACTGCGATGCCGGCGAAGGCCATGCCGAGCACCGCGAAGTGGGCCACGACCTTCTTTCTAGCTGACTTGCGAGGGACCATCATTAACAAATCTCCTTACCCACTCATAGTTGAGCCCGGCCAAGCGACCGGGTCGGATGGCGGGTCGGCTCCCCCTGAACGCTCCCGACCCGCGCCAACTCCAATTGCCCTCCGCATCCCCAAGTGCCGACGCTGACCGGTTCCGGGCACAGCGTCCCGGCCCGTTCTCCACCGCCGCGACCGTGCCGAACCGGGCACCGGTGACCGCGACCAGCAAACCTCGACAAATGCCTCTCCTCTGGGGCGAAAAGCTCCGGCTTCCCCGAGAACCACAACGTCGCCGGGGAACCTACTGAACCGGTCCAGTATATCAATCGGGAATCGCGATGCACAAGCCTTCCGGGTGAGCCAGTTCGCGCTCCCGCAAAATGGCCGTACACGGCGTAAGGACTGTTCGCTTGGGTCCGGACTCTTCGCCGCTTAACCGTTTCACGGCTGGTTCGGACTATTCCAACGGTTCCAGTCTGCGTCGTGGCCTCACACCGTCGGGGCACCACCAGACGCAGGCTGCTTCTCACCGTATGATCAGGTCCTGGCGGGGCTCTGTGATCGGGTCGCGAGCACAACCAGCCGTTCGTCCGGACTGCGCGAATCGGTGCAGGTCGACAGCGCAATCACGGTCGTGGAATCTGGAAGCCCCAATTGCGCTAGGTACTCGCGGATCTTCAGTGGGGCTGCGCCGGGCAGCCCGAAGACGGGATCGTCCGTGTTCGTGACGCGAACTGATGTGACTACGTAAACCCGCCTGTCGCCATCGGCCGTCACCACGTTGATCTGCCCATGCTGCTCCGCGTACTCGTCGTCAAGGTACTGATTCAGACCCGCGAACATTGAGCCGTCCCTCATGTTGTGGCCGTAGATGACGCACAGGGACTCATCGAAACCGGGCGAGCAGCGGCTATCCATGAAGATGGCCCCGGCCGCGTTCTGTGTGCCCGCGAAAGTGGTCGACAGATACTCCTCATTGTCGTGACCGGCAACCACCGGATAGGTGATCGCCGTGCCCGGTATGTCGATCCAACCAACGAAATCCGGGTTTAATTCTCGCGGATCCTGCGCGGTCGGTGGCACCTCGGGCCGCTTGCCCGGCACGGGCCCCTGCTCCTCCCCACGGTGAGGCGGCTCGTCGCGGGCTTGGCCCAGGGCCGCATACTCGTCGCGCGCAGCGCCGTACCTCTCTTCCGTGGCCACCAGCCGGGCCAAGGCCAGGACGGTCGTGGATGCGAACAACATCGCCAGGGTTGCGAAGACTAGCCGCTTGAGGCGCCTGGCGCTCCACGACCCATGGGTAGCCGCCCGATTCACCAGGTCCCCCGGCGGCACTGCCGCCGACGCCATTGGAGGGTGACGGCCAGGCCGACCAGGCCCACAACCAAACAGGCGAACGGGGCGGTCGTGTTCGTGCTGTCGCCGGTCACCGGCACGGTCGAAGTGCCATCTCCGCCGCTCTTACCGCCGCCAGCTACGCCCTGGGTGCCTCCGCCGGTCACATCGGGTCCGGGCTGATCAGGTCCCGGCTCATCGGGTCCCGGCTCGTCCGGTCCCGGCTCGTCCGGCCCCGGCTCATCGGGCCCCGGCTCATCGGGCCCCGGCTCGTCAGGACCGGGCTCGTCAGGACCAGGCTCATCAGGACCAGGCTCGTCAGGTCCCGGCACATCTACGATCAGCCGCAGATTCGCGTGACCATCGATGAAATCGGCGATGAACCAGTACGTCCCGTTGGCCAGTGTCATCATGTAGGCCTCGCTCAGCGTCACAACAGTGGTTTCATCCCCGCCGTCGGTCGCATAGTTCGCTGGGTCCACTGCCTCTCCGTCGAGCCTCAGGCCAATGAACCCCGCATGATTCGCGGATGTGCTGGCCCATCGCGTTCCCGACCCGGTGAACGTGCCAAAGTGCGTCAGTGTCTCATGGGTCGTCGGCGGCTGCACCGGCGCCCACTGCGCCCACAGCACCAGGTCCCCCGTCACCGACGCCACCACGCCCCCCGGCCCGTAGCCCGAACCAGAGCCGTCCTGGGCCGTGTCCCAACCCCCGAACAACCAGCCCGGACGCACCGGCTCCGCCGACGGCACCGTGAACGCCTCCCCGTCCAACACCACCGCCGGCCCGGGCACCCCCGACACCCCCGAACCGTTCCCCTCGAACCGCACCGACCACCAAACCGTGTCCGCGACGGATAACTGATAGGTGGCCGTGGATGTCCGTCCCAGAGGGTCGGCCACCGCCACGACTATGTCATAGTCGCCCGCCGTGGCTGGTGTTCCTTCGATGGTTCCGTCGGATTGGAGCGTCAGCCCTGGCGGCATGGTCGAACCACTCGCCAGCGAAAAGGCCAGCGGTCCGACTCCAGCGGCATTGCTGGCCACCGTCTGCGAATAGGCCGTTCCGACTGTTCCTTGAGCCAGCGCGGCGCCCCCGAAATCCAAGAGCGGATAGACCGCCGAAACCGGGGAAATCGTGACGTGCGCGCCCGTGCGATTGAGCGTGTTGATGGTCAATTGGGCGCCGCTCGTGATAGCGGAGTTCAGCACCGCCCCGGGCGCGAGGTCGACCACGTCGAGAACCACTTCGGATGGGCTGGTGTTGTTGAGACGCAACGTGGTTGTCCCCGAAGGGACGCTCAGTCTCCCGATCTCCACCGCCACTTGCCCGCCATCGACGTCGCGCGAAGGCTTGACGACATCGAC
>JAISBQ010000222.1 GCA_031266115.1 Bifidobacteriaceae bacterium | reverse complement strand
ATGCCCGGGTACAACAACAATGCCGACGGGTCCTTGAGGGGAGGCCGGGTCCACGTGATGGCGGTGGCGACCGACGGCGCCGGGTCGCTCAACCCGGCTGAGGCCGCTCCGGCATCGACCTCCCGCGAAGCGGTGACGTTGGCACATGCCAACCAGCGGATCACACTCGGAACGGCCGAGGGCGGCAGTGCGCCGCTGACGGTCACCATCAACTGGGGTGATTCCTCGCTGCTCGATCACGGCGAGATCATCGACGGCCAGGTGACCGGCCAGCACACCTACGGCGCGCCGGGCACCTATACCGTCACGTACACGCTCAACGACGGTGTGAGCGCGACCGTGTTCACCGCGACCGTGACCGTGCCATCCGCGATGGTGGAGTTGACCACCCAGACGGGTGTGGTGATAGCCGGTGCCTCCGCCACCTTCACCGGCCAGGGGTTCGCCACAGGTGAGACGGTGGAGGCGGCGTTGGGGCTCACCCCGGCAGTGACCCAACGCGTCACGGCCGATGCCGCTGGCGAGGCGCGCGTCACGTTCTCGGTCCCGTCAACCACGCCTGAGGGTGTCTTCAGTGTTGTCGCGTCCGGCGTCCGGTCCGGTCGCGTGGGCACAGCCACCCTCACCGTGTTGCCGCTCAAGAAGACCGCGACACTGACGGTGAGCGCCGCGCCCAACACCGTCGAGGTGCTGTTCGCGACCACGTTGACCGCCAGGATCGACACCCTGATCGCGGGTCAGATCGAATTCCTCGCCGATGGCGAGACACTCGATCTCCTCACCCCGGATTCGTCCGGTCAAGCGGTCCTCACCACCTCGGCACTCGGCATCGGATCGCACCGGATCACGGCGCGCTACGCCGGGGATACCCTCACCAACGCCGCCATCTCGGAGCCCGTCACCCTCACCGTTGTCAAGCCAGTCTTCACACCGGCCGTGACTTTGGCGCCTGGTGCGACGGTGGTCCACGATCAGGCACTCACCTTCGCTGGCAGCGGCTTTGCCGCGGGCGAGGCCGTGACCGCCCGGATCGTCGGCACCGACGTCTCCACCGTCGTCGTGGCGGGGGCCGACGGCAGGGTCACCATCACCCTGCCCGTGACCAAGGCGCTGACGCCAGGCGTGTACGTCGTGGACGTGAGCGGCGACTACTCCGAGACCCCGCTGAGCCAGACCGTCACCGTGGCGAAGAAGTCCACGGCGGGCACTGCGGTTCCGTCCACGGGTGACGCGCCTGAGCCCGGTGGCGTCTTCGCGTTCTCGGGCCGGGGCTTCGAACCCGGAGAGACCGTCACGGTGGCGCTCGGCGGTACCGCGGTCACGGCCAACAGTGTCGCCGATGCCGCAGGGAACGTCATCGTCAACGTGCCGCTGCCCGCAGATCTCGCTCCGGGTGCTCACACCTATTCGGTGGAGGGCTCGTACTCCGGGACGGTCGCCGGAGGGGGCACTGTGGATGTCGCCAAGTCCGCCGTCGGCATCACCGTGCTGGTTGGCGCCACCCAGGTGGCCAGCGGTGCCAAGGTCAACGCGGTCGCCGTGCTGTCCGCTCCCGCCAGCGGGACCGTCACGTTCTACGACGGCTCCGCCGAGGTGGGAAGTGCCAGCATCGCTAGGGGCGCGTTGACCAGCGCGGCGCTGGACATCGGGCCGCTGGCGGCCGGCTCCCACGCCATCACCGCGGTCTACGCCGGCGACAGCCGGTATCTGGGCGGGCGGTCGGCAGCGGTCACGGTCCAGGTGGCGCGGCCGGTGACCGCGCCTGAGCCAGATCCGGAGCCGGAGCCTGAGCCGTTGACCCTCTCACTGGTGGCGATCCCGGCTACCGTCAACGCCGGTGAGGCTGTCAGCCTCGTCTCCGTTGCCTCGCAGGCGGTTCCCGGCAAGGTTGGGTTCTGGGAGGGTGAGGTTCAGATCGCCGAGGCCGCGTTGGCCGGTCCGGCGGCGCTTGGCTCGGTGAGCACCCTGGCGGTCGGCAAGCACGCCATCGTCGCCCGGTTCGTGCCGGCGAGTGGTTCCGTCACTGCCGCAAGCCAGCCTGTCGTGGTGGACGTGATTGAGCCCACGGCGCTTGACCAGGACCCCCGAGCGGGTGTTGTCGAGGCCACGGCCGCGGCGGCCCGCGTGGCAGTGAAGACGGTCCGCGTGGTCAAGGGTTCGACGGTGGCGGTCCCGCTGGTGCTCGACGCTGCTCAGGCGGCTGACAACGGCAAGACCCTCACCGTGTCATGGAAGGCGTCGAAGTCGGCGGTCGCCACCCCCACCAAGGGCAAGGCCAGTGGGACCATGAGCGCGACCCTCGGCTCGGCCAAGAACCTGAAGGTTCGCGGCCTGAAGGTTGGCACGTCAACCATTCGGGTGACTGCGCTCGGAGCTAAGACCGTCGCGCTCACAGTGACCGTGGTCGCCGGGAAGGTTGCCGCGTCCAAGGTGACCATCACGGGCAAGCCCGCCACGCTAGCGGTGGGTAAGTCGAGGGTCCTGGGTGTCAAGACGACGCCATCGGGTGCCACCTCGGCGGTTCCCACGTGGAAGTCTTCCAAGCCCTCCATCGCCAGCGTCGATGGCACGGGCAAGGTGACTGCCAAGAAGAAGGGCACCACCACGATCACAGCCACGATCAACGGAAAGAAGGCAGCCTTCTCACTCAAGGTCGCCTAAGGGACGCCGGGCGCCGATCCCCCAAAAGGGAGGAGGCGCTGAGGGCCAGTGGGGCCCGTCATCCTGCCGTGGGATGACGGGCCCCACCGTCTGTCCGGGACTCGGGCCGTCCATCTGGTCGGACCCGCGAGGTGCTGACCGATCGAGCTGACGAGCTACCCACCCCAGTGGTCACCGGCCACAGGTCACCGGCCGCCCCCTGGGCATGAAACTCCCCCCGGCGGGGAGTATCCCTGGGGCCTTGTTCGTTGGGAAAGCAGGATGCCTAGGTTGCCGGTTCGCCCCGCGGCAGCGGGGCTGGTTGCTCATAGTGAGGACGTGGGTCATGAACCGGCATGGTGGTTGCGGTCCCCTGAGTGCAGATCAGGGGCACTATCTCGGATTCGTTCGGAGGCTGGTAGCCGGTCTCGCGGGCGCGGCGGTCGCCTTGAGCACGGCGGGATTCGCCCACCCCTCCAGTGGCGGCGGGGGGGGGGCGTCCTTAGCGACCGCCGCTATCCCCGCGGCCGTCTCAGGCTCGACCGACGATGACGAGCCGCCGCCGGCATCGGAGGACTCGATTGTGTTCGCCATTGAGCGGGATGCGGCCACAGATCAGACGGCCACGACCTACCGCCTGATAGATACGGCCATCACGCTGGGAGAGACCTCGCCGGGGGTGGCCTCAATTTCGGTGACCATGCCGGCCTCCATCGCGATCGACGAGACCCCAGCGACGTTCCCGGCATCCTTGACTCTGTCCGGGAAGTCCGCCTTGGCGACCACTCGGTCCTACAACTACAAGGCATCCACCAAGGACGTCGGCGCCAGCGCGGTGCGACCGTTGACGGCCGCCGAGGCCGTCACCGCACTGGAGACGCTGAAGTTCGTGTCTAACAACGGTGGCCGGGATGCCGGGGCGATCACCGTGTCGTTCTCGGCCGATTCGGTCATCTCCTGGGAAGACGAGGGCGGCTATCGGCACTTCTACCAGACCATCACCTTCAAGTCAGACGGACTGACCAACCCCTACTACTCGTGGTTCACCGCCTACAACCAGGCCCTGGGCCACCAGTTCCATGGCCTCAGCGGGTATCTGGCCTCCGTGGCCAGCGACGCTGAGGACCAGGTCATGGCCGTGTTTATCAAGGGCAGCAACGCGTGGGCCGGGGGCGCCAGGGCACGGATTCGGTGCTTTGGCACCGACCAGAATCCGACCCCGGCCGAGGGCAGTGAACCGGTCGGATACGACTCGTTCTATACCGGCCCGGGGTTGGCCGACTCCCCCGGCTTCACCAAGATCGGGTTCGACTGTGACGGAAACGCGACCCGGCATCCCATTCCCGATGTCCCGGTGGCGAACCAGCCCCGTTGGGCTAAGACCACCGACGCCTACGCCGTCTACCGGCTCTTGTATGACCTTGGCGGCACAGGATACGCCAGCGGCCAGGCGGTCAGCGCATTCGGCGCGGCGAAGAACTGGTACTGGGTGGGTGGACCGGTTGTGGAAACGGGCAGGCCGATGCGGGGTTCGGTGTTCTACCGGTTGCCGAGGTCCACCGCGTATAACGCCACCTATGCCGCGGCGGGCTACGCGAACCTGGCGGGGATCATCGCTTCCGGGAAGGCCAACACGTGCGGCACGGTAATTGACGGCTGGTGCAACGGCGACCCGGGCAAGGTCCCTGGCCTTGCCGCGGACGGGTCCGATGCTGCCTACACCAACTGGAACAGGGGTTCAGAGCCCAACAACTCAGGCGATGGGGAACCCGTGTTGACGTTCGGACATAGCACCAGCTCGAGCTGGAATGACCTGATTGCCTACTACCCGTCGGACACCAGCACACTGAGCTACACCGTGGAGTTCTCCGAGGGTTGGGCTGAGGAAGGTGGCGGGACCTATGCCGCACCGGCCTCGGAATACACCGCCGTGCTGCCGACGGCCGTGCATCTGGTCCACGTCAAGGAAGGCACCACTGTCGCTCTCGCCCCAGCCACGGCTGCCCCATCGTCCGGGCTCAGCGGCGGGGCGTTCACGGGCGGCGCCGAGATTGGCGGCCTTGAGTTGCCCGGCTACGCGTTCTCCCGTTCCTATCCGACATCCTTGACCTACGATCCGGCCGAGGTCCAGACCGTCACATACTACTACACCAAGAACCCCGTCACCGAGACCTTGAGCTTCGATATTGATGGTGAATTCAAGCCAATCAAAGACGGCCAAGGGATCGTGTACATGCTGGACAATGTCCATGTCCCCGCCGACTATGGGCCTATCCGGGCGGTGAGTGTGTCTTATCCCTCGACGTTGGATATGACGGGGGACGATTCGGCCATCGAGGGTTTCGTGACGTCGATGGCTGAAGGTAACGGGGTGCGGACGTGGACGTACATGGCTGGAGAGGAGGGTATGAGTCAATTGGCGATGGGCTTGGACTATGCCCATGTGGGGGTCACGCCTGAACGCTTCCAACAAGCGCTGGAAGTGCTGACGTTTTCCCCGTTGGTGCCCGGGATCGAGACTCCGGGCAGTATCCAGGTGACGATGGCGGACTTCGCTGGGACGGCTGGGACGGCCGTGGAGGCCACGGCATCGATCCCGCAACCGGTGTGGACGTATGCCCTGCGCCAGGGCGCGTCGATCAGCAACACCGCCGGCTATCTCGCTCCACCCAGCGGTGCGATCGGTGCGATCGGCGCCTCGCACCCCTACGCGGCGGCGGCCGAGGCACCGGAAGTCTCCGACTGGACACCGCTTGAGGTACGGGTCGACGGCGTCGTGGTCGAAGGGGACACCGGAGGCCAGCTGACCTTCGGCACCGTCCGCCACACTGTCGCCTACTACTACGCCCCATCGGACGGATGGACGGCAACCTTTGACATGGGGGCGGGCCACGACTTGGCGACGAACCCATTCCCGGACGGCACCCGGGTGCCGGCCGGCGGGCGCCTGGCTGAGCCAGACGCGCCCCATGACCCTGGTTATGAGTTTGCCGGGTGGTACGCCGACGCCCGCCCGGCGGGGGACACTCCTGTGGACGAATTCGATTTCGAGTCCGCATGGACGTCCGACCGGACGATATTCGCGTGGTGGGACCAGCAATCCGACGTGACCGTGGAGTTCGACGATGGCGCCGGCGAAGACCCGGAGGAAACCGGCGCCATGGTTCCGGGCACCATGCCGGGCACGATGACGGTGCCCTATGACTCGCCGTTCGCCGTGCCGGGGGGGCTGACGCCGATGCGGGAAGGCTATGAGTTTGCCGGTTGGCATGTGGCCGAGGCGCGGGTGTGTGCGGTCCATGAGGTCGAGGCTGGGGTGTCTGGGTGCTCGGCAGTGGGACGCATCGATGAGAGCGTGACGATGACGGCCCACTGGTCGGCCAGGGAGGAACGGGTTGTCCAGTATGCAGCGAATACGCCTCCCGCCAGCGCCGGGTTCGTGGCCGAGACGCTGCCGGCACCAGAGTTGATCCCGTTTGCGGGTCTGGCGACAGACCCGGCCGCCGGCCAGCCCTACACCGAGCCCATCTCCTATGGATATCAGTTCACAGGCTGGTCGACATCCGCCACGGGGTCCGAGGACCTGTTTGATTTCGGTACGACACGGATCATGGCGTCGAGGACCACTTTGTACGCCCAGTGGGAGGCAAGACCCCAGGTGGACGTCGTGTTCGACGTTAACGCTCCAGACCAGAGCGTCCCCGTGCCCGATTCTGTGCCCGAGAACCTGACTGGGATCGACTATTCCCAGACCATCCCGGACACAATCTCCCAACCCATCATTGAGGGCCACCGGTTTGCGGGATGGTATTCGGAGGGCATTGCCTACGAGTTGGGTGCTCACGGCACCAGACTGACCGGCGATATTACCCTGCATGCTACATGGAACGCGGTTGTCGACACGATCACGGTGACCTTCGAAGCGAACGAGCCGACCAGTACCGACCTGGTTCCCGGGACGATGCCGCCCACCCAAGAGGGCATCATGTATAACGGCACCGTGCCGGAAGATCTCGCTTCCCCAGTGATTGTGGGCTACCACTTCGCTGGCTGGGTGAACGCACTAGACCACACCGCCTTGGCTGTCTACCCGGGGAAGACGAGGCTTGTGTGGGATACCAGCGACGCTCCGCCCGCCCAGACGTGGTACGCCACGTGGGAATTGGAGGCTCTGGTCGCGGTGACATTCGACGTGCATGCTCCGCAGGGAGCCAGCGTCGTGGCGGGGACGGCGCCGACCAATCTGACCAATCAGATCTACAATACTCTGATCGCACCATCGACACCGATCGTTGAGGGCTACCATTTCGACGGGTGGCGTATCAGCTCGCAAGACAAGACTGTCGATGGGCGAGTGTTCGATCCGGTGGTAGATCGGTTGACCCGGGAGAAGTTCACGAGTTCGAATGCACGAACGATCCTCTTGGTGGCCGCGTGGACCGAGGACGACGAGCTTTACGAGGTGATGTTCGATCCGAATGCCGGGGGTGATGAGGGTGTGTTTGGTGTTCCGGATCCGAAATCACTGAGGGTGTCGGACACTATTGGTGGGCCGTCGTCGGTGATTGGGCGGATCGGATACGAGTTTGGTGGCTGGTGGTATGAGTGCGGGTCCCAGACCGTGTGCACCCGCCCGTTCGATCCGGGGGACCGGATCCCGGATCCGGGCCAGAACGTGAC
>JAISBQ010000218.1 GCA_031266115.1 Bifidobacteriaceae bacterium | reverse complement strand
GGCGATGTCAGGCAGGACTCCTTCGGGACTTGATGCCGCTGGTCTCACCTCACGCGAGAAATCGTGGCCGTCGGTCCACGTCCGCCTCATCCGCTAGGCTAGCGGGGCTGGGACGGCGCGAGGATGGCACCGTCCCCGCTGTTAGCTGCCGCGCTTCACCTGGTCGGAGTTTGGTTCTGGCCGATGTGAGCGTGGCGGGGCCCGCTTCTCAGCGAGTCCTCGTGGCCTGCTGCCTGCGGTTGCACGGTCACATCCAACCGCGAAGCAACCAGCATGTGAGGAATCTATGGGCTCGGTGATCAAGAAGCGTCGCAAGCGCATGGCCAAGAAGAAGCACCGCAAGCTGCTGCGCAAGACGCGTCACCAGCGCCGGAACAAGAAGTAGTAGCCCACCATCCTTGCTGGCCACTAGCCTGACCCCCAGGCGATTCCCTCGGTTCCGGGGGCGGCCTACCGGGCGCCGCGCACCCTGAGCGGCCGCCGCCCTGGCCGGACTTGCAGGCTGCCTGACCCTGGTGCGTGCGGAGGGGAAATCAGGGACGCACCAGGGTCAGGCTCCGCACGGTTGTTAGCGGCGGCGCAGGCGCCGCGCGAGTGCCCTCAGCACCGTGAACGCCGCCCAGGTGGCGCCCACCCGCCACGCCGCGCCGAAGGACCGGCGCACCGCGCGCCGTTTGCCGCGGAAGTCGTGGACCGGCCAGCCGTGCTCCGCGCAGTACGTGCGCAGGCGCCGGTCGGGATTGATGCCGCATGCGTGGCCAACAGCGGCCAACAGGGGAACGTCGGAGACGGAATCGCCATAGGCGAAGGATGCCCCCAGGTTCAGATCACGCTCCTTCGCCAGGTGGGTGACAGCGTCTGCCTTGGCGGGGCCATGCAGGAGGCCACCGACCAGGTGACCCGTGTAGAACCCCTCCGCGTGTTCGGGAACGGTTCCCAGGGCGCCCGTCGCCCCGAATCGGTCCGCGAGCAGCGAGCCGATCTCGATGGGGCTGGCCGAGACGAGCCACACCTCGTGACCCGCCTCCCTGTGCTCGTCCAAGAGCCGTTTTGTTGCCGGATAGATCCGGTGCGCCAGCACCTGGTCGTACAGTTCTTCCCCGATCGCCACCACCTCGGCCACCGAGATACCTCGGATGATCTCCAGCCGCTCGGAGTCGGTAAACACCGCAAGGTCCTTGGCCTGCTCCCCCTGCACGAGGTACCGCGCGTGGCGTATCGCGAACTCGATCACGGTGCGCATCCGCAACAGCCCATGGCGTCGCAGCGCGCGGGCGAGGTGGAAAGTACTCGCCCCCCGGATGAGCGTGTTGTCGATGTCGAAGAACGCCGCCGCCCGGCCTTCGCCGCCGGACGCGGACCCGATCGGGGTGGCGTCGACCGCTGCGGGACCTGCGGCCATCGAAGCGCTCATGGCTGGTGTGGCACCTTAGTGGGTGGTCGGTTGACGCGGCTGGGCTAGACCTGGCGGACGGCGGTGACGTCGAGTTGGACGGCGATGGTGTCGCCGACAATAGCGTTGCCCGCACGGGACCGGCCGGCCCACTCTAAGCCAAAGTCGTGCCGGGTGATGCGTGCGGTTGCGGTGAATCCAGCGATTTCGTGGCCAGCGATGTCGTCGCCCACACCCTCGAAGGTCGTCTCCAGGTCGGTGAAACGGGTCTGGCCGTGGATGGTCAACTCACCGCGCACCACGTAGCGTCCCTGCGGACCGGGAAACACATCCGTCGAGACGAAGGACCACGTGGGGAAGTGGTCGACGTCGAAAAACTCGGTGGACCGCAGGTGGGAATCGCGTTGAGCAGCGCGGGTGTCGACGCTCGCCGCATCCAGTGTGGCGCGAACGGAGGAATGCTTGAGGTTGTCACCGACCACGATGTCGCCGTTGGTGATGCCCACGGTTCCTCGGACGGTGGATACCCCCGCGTGGCGGACGGCGAACGACGCGAGGGAATGGACCGGATCGATGGTCCACGTTCCCGTGGTCAGTTCGGGCGGCAGTGTTGTCAGGTGAGCCGAGTCGGCAGTCATGGCGCTGTCCTTTCATGCGCGTGCGCTGTGGGTTGTGGGACATGACACCGCCGGTGGAACTGGCAGGGGATGCGCGCCTTCCCCATGGTAGCGAAACGCGCGGCACGAGGGAGCCGAGTGAGCAGGTCGGTCCGCGCATGCGGAAGATGCCACACTTGACTCCCGTGACCGCCACCACTGTGCATCTCGTCCGCCACGGAGAGGTGGCCAACCCCGCTGGCATCCTGTACGGCGTCTTGCCGGGTTTCCATCTCTCGACACGCGGCCGGGCCATGGCGCTCGCCGCCGCAGATCACCTGTCGGGACGGCGCGGGCGGGTGAGGGCCGACATCGTGCACGTAGTTGCCTCGCCGTTGGAACGCGCTCAGGAGACGGCCGCCCCGATCGCCGATGCCTTCGGGCTGCCGGTAGCCACAGACCCGCGGGTCATCGAAGCCGGAAACAGCTTCCAGGGGGAGCGGGTCACCGTGCCGTTTCTGATGAAGCCGCGAAACCTCGTGCGGCTGCGCGCGCCGGGGACGCCTTCGTGGGGTGAACCGTACGTGGAGATCGCCGAGCGAATGACAAGCGGTATCGCGGCCGCGAGGGATGCAGCGCGCGGCCACGAGGCCGTGATCGTGTCCCACCAGCTTCCCATCTGGGTGGTCCGCGCCCATGTGGAACGCCGCGGCTATGTCCATGATCCACGGCGGCGCCAATGCGCGCTCGGATCGATCACAGCGCTGCGTTTCGTGGACGATGCCGTCGCGTGGGTCTCGTACGTGGACGCGGCTCGCGGGGTGTGAGCCTCAGCGGAAAGGCTGGCGCCTTTCAGCACGAAGGCGGAGGGTCTTGGTCGCCGCGGCGGTTGCGCCGGGCCTGCTCGTCGAGCTTGCGCAGGAAATCTGGGTCGTCGTCGGGTGCCACCGGTCCACCGCGGCGGGGCGAGGCGGGACGGGGAGGATGCGCCGGACCGAACCGGGAGCGCCTGGCGGGACGGGCGATCTTCGCGACCACGAGCCAGGCGATGGGGCCGAAATACGGGAGCACGACGACGAACGCGATCCACAACGGCTTGGGAACCTGCGTCCGCTCCACATCGCCGTCTTGGACCAGGTCCACCAACGCATAGACCATCAACGCAAGCGGCAGAACGTAGAGCAGGACGATGCGCACCCGGCCAGAGTAACCGCTTGCGGTAGGAGCCCAGGAGGCGGTGGGACGGAGGCGTCGGGATCAGCCGAGCGCCAGGGCAAGGCCGAGGATCACCCCGTACCCCAACTCGATCTGGCCCGTGGCCCGCAGAACGGCCACCATCTGCTCGCCATGGGCCCCCCGTCCGACGGGGCCGATCAGCCGGATCGCGGGGGGTAGGAGGACCAGCGCGGCGAGGCTCCGCGGATTCCACGCGGCGATGGCGGCGGCGAAGGCGAAGGCTCCGAGAAGCTCAGCCGGGTCGACCCGGCGGGCGTGGCGGTCGCCCAGAAGAACGGCGGCCGTGCGCTTGCCGGAGGATGAATCGGCGGCGAGATCGCGGATGTTGTTCGCCATGAGGATGGCGCAAGCAAGCAGGCCAACGCCGCATGCGCCGAGGACCGCCGTCGTGGTGATCCGGGACGCCTGGGTGTACACGGTGCCGAGCACCGCGAC
>JAISBQ010000170.1 GCA_031266115.1 Bifidobacteriaceae bacterium | reverse complement strand
GGTGGCCGGTGATCGCCACAGTCCCGAATCGACCGCTTGACGCCAGATCGATGCCGCCGCACGTGAGGCAGTAGGGCGCTACCCGGACTCGCGACGCATGACCCGGGCACTCATCCAGTCGTTGGGCTTCACCCGAGCCGAGGTCGTCTTCACGGCCGATACGAGGATCGGCGGGACAGCGTCGTACTCGCGGGCCAAGTTGATGGGGCTGGCGCGGGACTCGATCACCTCCTCCTCGTCCACGCCACTGAGGTTCCCCGCCGTCATCGGCGCCGTCGTGGCTGTGGTCGCCCTGGTCACAGGCTTGGCCGTGCTGATCCAGCAGGTGATCTTGGGCGACCCGTGGGGGTGGGATTTCACGGGCACGGCGATGTTGGGGCTCCTCACCACCTTCCTGACCGGGCTGATTCTCCTGTCCATGGGGGTGCTCGGGATGTACATGGCGGCCGTTCAACGCGAAGTGCTCCGCCGGCCCCTGTACCTGGTGGACGAGGCCCGGTCGATCAGGCTGTGACGGATAGCCGATGCCCGCGATCCGTGAGTTGATGACCTCCCCCCAAGTGTGGCGCTATGTCGCCGTGGGGGTCGCAGGGTACCTGCTTGAGGTGGCGATCCTGGTTCTCCTCCCGCGGTTCGGTGCCTCGGCAGGGATGAGTGTGACCGTCAGCTATTGGGTGGGCCTGGCAGCATCCTTTGCCGCCCAGAAACTCTTGGCGTTCTCGAACTTCGACACCGGTCCACTTTTGGCGCGCCAGGTCTTCGCCTACGGGTGTTTAGTCCTGGTCAACTACGGTTTTACCCTCGGATGCGTGCACCTGGCCGCGGGGCGCATCCCGCTGGTCGCCGTCCGCACGGTGTGCCTCGGGATGACCACGGTGTGGAACTACGCGGTGTACGCCACAGTGATCTTCCGGCGCACGCCGGGAGGTTCGCGGCCGCGCGGCCGCTAGCCTGGGGCGCGATGAGTGGATCACGGGGTGTGAGACGGGCGCGCTTGGGCGTCTTGGTGCTGTTTATTGCGTGTGGGCTAGCGTTCGCCACGTGGGCGTCGCGACTGGTTGTCATCCGCGAGACTCTGGGTGTGAGCCCTGGTGCCATGGGCGGCCTGTTGCTGGTGATGTCGGCGGGATCCGTCTGTGCGATGCCGACCACGGGGACGCTGGTGTTGCGGTTCGGTGTGCGATGGGTGTTGGCGGTGTTCGGCAGTGTCATGGTGGGTGGCCTGGTGGGGGCGGGAATCGCCGCCTCGCTGGGGTCAGCGTGGGCGATGGCGGTGTGCCTCATGGTGTTTGGCGCTGGATTGGGGGCCACAGACGTCGCCATGAACCTCGCCGGGTCCGATGTCGAGCGAATGCTTGGACGCAGCGTCATGCCGCAGTTCCACGCCGGGTATTCGGTGGGAACCGTGGCCGGAGCGGGGATCGGCGCACTCATGTCGCGCCTCGGCGTCTCGTTTGTTGCCCACTTCGGCGTGATGGCGGCGCTGACCGTGGCATGTCTGGCCTGGGGTTGGTGCACTGTCCTCACGGAGGACCGCGCCGGCCGCGGGCCGGCCCCGGCGAGCGAGGATGGCGCGCCGAGCGGGACGGGGACACGGGCGTGGCTGGAGGGCCGGACGTTGCTCATCGGGGTGCTCGTGCTGTCGATGTCGCTGGCGGAGGGCGCCGCCGACGATTGGCTTGCCTCCGGCCTTGTTCAGGCCTTCGGGATTCCCGAATCCGGCGGCATTGCCGGTCTGGCGGTCTTCCTCGTGGCGATGACGGCGATGCGCACCGCGGGGACGCGCCTGGTGGACCGGTGGGGTCGGGTGCGCGCGCTGCGGGCGTCGGCGGTGTTGGCGGTGGCCGGCCTCGGCGTCTACGCGTTCAGCCCGTGGCTGGTGGGCGCCATGGTGGGGGCGGCCCTGTGGGGTCTGGGCGCGGCGCTTGGCTTCCCGCTGGGGATGAGCGCCGCCGGGGACGATCCACTGCGTGCCGCCCAGCGGACCTCGGTGGTCGCCACGATCGCCTACGGCGCCTTCCTCGTTGGCCCACCGCTCTTCGGTGCGCTTGCCGGCATCCTGGGCTTCCGCCTCGCGCTGGCGTGCCTCGTGGTCCCGATGGCGTGCGGGGTGTTCCTCGCGCCCGTCCTTGTGCCCAGGGCTACGCCCGGCGACGCTTGCCCCGACCCGTCCTCGTGACGCCGGGTCAGGACTCCGCTAGGCGCCTTCACTCGCCCGGGTAGCGCAATCCGATCTGACGCCGGATGGCATCCAGGGTGCCCACGATCGCCACGCTCTCGGAGAGTGGCAGTTCGGGCCCCTCCAGCGCACCAGAGGCGACAATTCGCTCCAGCGCGAGGGCTTGGAAGTGACGGCCAGAACCAGCGATCACGGGCGTCTCGAAACGCTCGATCACGCCGCCATCGGGGGCACGCAGCGTGAAACTCGCGGGATTATACCAGATGGCGTCGATATCGATCCGGGCTTCGGTGCCGATGATGCTCGCCGTGGTGGCGCTCGCGGCATCGGCCACCGTGTGCAACACGGCCTGTGCTCCGGTCGGGTAGGTGAGGATGATGGCGGTCTGGCGATCCACCCCGGTAGCGGCCGGTGAGGCGACGGCGTCGATGTGCTCCGGTGCCCCAAGGACATCCCACGCGAAGCTGATCGGGTAGATCCCCAGGTCCAATAGCGCCCCACCGCCGAGCGTCGGATCCATGATGCGATGGCGCGGATCCGTGGGCAGCTTCTGTCCGTGATCAGCGAACACTGCCCTCACGTCGCCCAACGCCCCCGCCGCGAGGAGCTCGCGCACCCGAATCATGTGGGGCAGGTACCGCGTCCACATCGCTTCCAAGGCGACCAGACCGCGTTCCCGCGCCCGCGTGGCGATCGCCGCGGCCTGCGGCTGGTTCAACGCGAACGGTTTTTCCACCAGGACATGCTTGCCCGCGTCGAGCGCGAGTAGGGCGCCTTCAGCGTGGAACGGGTGCGGAGTGGCGACATAGATCGCGTCCACGTCCGGCGCGTTCGCCAACTCGCGGTAGCTCCCGTAGGTCGAAGCGATCCGATGCCGTTTGGCGAACTCGGTTGCCCGTGCGCGATCGCGCGATCCTACGGCGGTGACGGTCATCCCGTTCGCCAGCAGATCTCCGGTGACGACATCGGCGATCCATCCTGTGGCAAGGATTCCCCAACGCAGTCCATTGGCCATGCCGATCCCCCTTGGTCCTTGTGGTAACGCACTGGTGGTGGGCGGTGCGTCCGAGAATGCACACGATTACGCGCCGCCGCCCGCCCCACATGGTATCGGCTCGTGCGAGCCTCAACACGTCAATCGGCTCACCGACAAGCGTGACCGCTTGACGCTCGCCGGGGTCGTGTCCAGCTGCCGCGTCGGCCTACCCGCGGGGACGACGGCGACCGTGGCATCCGGGGCGGGGAGTTGCGTCACATTCGGCGCGGCTTCCGGGCGGTCCCGGCGGCGATGCGTCACGATGACACGCGATGGCTCGACTCTCTTCCCCGCCGGCGGTGCCAGTTGCCCGCACCCCCCCTGGTGGCTCGCCCTTGCGCGTGAGGCCTCCCACTGGCGCCCGCGACACCACCTCGTGGGCCCGTGGTCTCATGGCGGGTGTTCAGGCCGCGGTCCTGTCGGTGGTGTGCGTGATGGTTCCCGCCGTGGCGGCGTTCACCGCAACGTCCGCCGCCACGGTAAACAACGGGGTGTCGTGGCTCGACGCCGCACGGGGCGCCGCCGACCTGTGGCTCCTCGGTCATTGGGGTTCCCTGACGGTCGTCACCGGCCAATCGACCGCTGTGGTCAGCGTCGCACCCCTGGGGATTGGGCTCGTCTCGGTGATGTGCTGCCGTTTCCTCGCCCGCGTCTCATCGGCCCGTGGCTGGTGGCTGGTCGGCTTCGGGACGCTCGGCTATGTGGGCGTGTCCGCGCTGATCGTGTTCGGTGCGACCACCGGGGCGGCGCGCCCATCGGCACCCGTGGGTCTTTGCGGTGCGGCCTTTCTCGCCATCGTCGGCTTGATCTGGGGAAACGCCGCGGCGCGCGGACCGGCGCGCGGACGGCGAACGCGGGGGGCGTCATCGTCGACAGGTGGAGACCTCGTTCCGCCACCGGTGAGGGATTGGTGCCTCGCGACCGTGCCACCGTGGCTGCGAGCGGTGCCCCGGACTGCGGTGGTGACCGCGGGGACCATGCTTGCCGGGGCAGCGCTGATGGTGGTCATCTGGGTGGTGACCGGGTGGGACCGGTTCGGTGAGATGACCGCGTTGCTCGACGCCGGGATGATCGGCGGATTCGTCTTGGTCCTGGTCAACATCGCCTTCGTGCCGAACCTTCTCCTCTACGCGATGGCCTATCTCAGCGGAATCGGGTTCATGGTCGGCTCGGGCACGGCATTCTCGCCGCGGGGAACCGTCTCCGGTCCCTTGCCAGCATTGGGAATCCTGGGCTTCTTGCCGGCCGATCCCCCGTCCATTGCCGTGTGGCTGGTTGCCGTGCCGGTGGCGGCCGGCGGGCTGGCGGGCCTGCGACTGCGGCGTCGCCTGGCGGCATCCACGCCGTGGTGGACGATGGCGGCCGGAGCTGCCCTCAGCGCCGTCGCCGCTGCTGGGGTGGTGGCCCTGGCGGGGGCGGCGGCCTCGGGTGGCGCGGGCCCTGGCCGCATGGCTGAGATCGGGGTCGATGCCCGGGCGGTGTTCATCGCGCTCAGCCTTGAGTGTGCGGCAGGCGCGGTGGTCGTGGCGATACTCGCCCGTGCGCGCATCGCGGACCGGGTGTATAGCGCCACCCATCCAGAGCGCCCGATTCGCGTCAAGGGGCGGGGCGCGGTGGAGCCCTCAGCGTGACGTGCCGATGAGGCGCTCCGCGATGGACTGGGATTCGCGCTGATAGGTGGCAAGACAGGTGTCGCTGGCCTGTTCGGTCAAGGCCCTGGTGAGGCATTCTTGCAGGTTCCATTGCGCGGGCCACTGCACGGCAAGCAGGGCTGAATAGGCGAGCATGATCCCGGCGAATGTGAGCCCAACGGCGAACGATGTCGCCACCGGGCCACCGCCCGGCAGGCGCCGTGCACGGACAAGGCCGAATATCCCGAACCCCACCGCGCCGACTGCCCCGGCGAGACCCACGATCGGCCATGGCAACGGCGCCAGGGCCAAAGCGAACGCTCCAGCCGTGGTGAGCGTGAACCACCCGATGGTCTGCCTGAGCTGGACGAAGGCCTTCTTTTGCTCCGGAGTGAGATTGGGTGGCGTCGCGCCTTGGCGTTTGAGGGGCGGGCGGGGTTTACCGGGTGGTTGACGTTTGCCCGGCGGCGCAAATGGGTTGGTCACCAGACCTCCTCGTGAGCGCGGATGGCGACGGCGCGCCAGCCATGGGGTGCCTCCCGTGACGAGGAGGCGCCGTCCATTCTCCCTCACGTGTGCCACCGACGGGGGGTGGGCGGCTCAATGGCCTATCCTCACGGGCGTGACGTCACCGCTCCGGCTCGTGCTGCTCGCCTCGGGCACGGGGTCTCTTGCGCAGGAATTGATCGACGCCGCCGGTCGAGGTGTCGTGGCGGCGACGGTGGTGGCCGTTGGAGCGGACAGGGATGCCGCGGCCCTCGCGATGGCCTCGCGAGCGGGCATCGCGACCTTCACGGTCCGTCCGACCGATTTTCCGGACCGCGGGCTGTGGGACCGTGCCCTGGCCGCGGCGGTGGCGGTCTTCTCGCCGGATCTGGTGGTGAGCGCGGGTTTCATGCGTGTGCTCGGACCGGCGTTCCTCGACCGGTACGAGGGTCGCATCCTCAACACCCACCCAGCGCTGCTGCCGGCCTTTCCGGGCGCCCACGCGGTTCGCGACGCCTTGGCGGCCGGCGTCACGGAGACGGGGTGCTCCATCCACTGGGTGGACGCTGGGGTGGACACCGGACCCGTAATCGATCAGCGACGCGTCACCATCGTTCCGGGTGAGGGTGAGTCACAGCTCCATGAACGGATCAAGGTGGCCGAGCGGGCCATGCTCGTGGAGACCGTGGCCCGCTTGGCCTCCGGTGTGCTCACCGTGCCAGACCGCCCCGGGTCGTGAGGGTCTCGCGTGGGGGAGGGGTCTAACAGGGGGCGGGTACGGCATCGGCGGCAAGGTGGACCGCACCCCTGACCTCGGCATGGAAGCCGTGCGCCGCGGGGCGGAGTTGCAGGTGGCGGG
>JAISBQ010000151.1 GCA_031266115.1 Bifidobacteriaceae bacterium | reverse complement strand
GGATATTTTTGGGGGGTGGCGGGGGCCGGGGGGGCGCGCACCCCCCAAGACACCTGCACACCTCATCGACCAGGACCATCCGAGGCGAGGGGCGCTGAGGTGCCGGTGCACACCCGCCCTGGCGCGCCGGCAGGCTGGCGACGGGTGAAGATCTCGGTTGTCGGTGGTCTGCCGTAGTGTTCGTGAGCCGGGTGAGATTGAGCGCTCGGTCAGCCGAGACCCACGGCTGCCTGGTCGCCTTGAGAGAAGCAGCAGAAGATGCTCGGACAATTCGTGTCGGTGATCGCGGGCGCCGCAGGAGCGGCCCTCGCGATTACCGCTGTGTGGGTGTGGCTCCGGATCGCTGGCAGCTCGACTCGCAGCACCGCGGCCAGGGCAGCGGCTCCCGGGGGCACAGCGACCGGTGCCGCGGGCTCAGGTGCCGCTGACGCCTGCGGCGCAAGCACCCACCTCGACCTCGCCGCCATCACATCCACGCAGGTCCGCCCCACCGCCCCTACCGCACTGAGGTGGGGTCTGGGGATCGGGGTGGGAGCCGGCATCGTCGCGGCGGTCCTCCGCGAGACAACAACACTGGTCAACGGCGAGTTCCTGGCCCTGGGAACACTGGTGCCCCTGGTCGTGGCCGAGGCGGTCATGGTGGTCTGGGCGCTCGTCCGGCCTGCCTCGGCTGGCATGGCCGCCAGAGCGCTGGGAGGCGGGGTGGTCGGGCTGGTCGCCCTGCGCGCGATGCCTGGCGTGCTGGCCAACCTTGCGAACCTGCGAGACCCCGGGCTTGCGACGGTGTCGACAGACGCGATTGTGCATGTGGTCGGATTCGCGCTCGGGGGCGGGCTCGTGGTGCTCACAGGGGCGGTTGTGGCGCGGGCGGCGGCGGGTGCGTCGGCGCGGGTGGCCGCATGGGCGGTGGCGGGCGCCGTGACGGTCGCCGCGGCGACACACGTAGTCACGATCATCCAATACCTGATGGCGCGCAGAGTGGTTTCGCTGCCCAGGGCCGGATTCCGCGCCATCGTCTGGGCCATCAACCATGAAGGCCTCGCGCTGTATGCGCTCCTCGCGATCCTGCTGATCTTGCCCATCGCTGCGCGCGCGGCCCATCGTCGGGCCACCCGCGCGGCAGGGCTGACCGCGCGGGGTGGGTTACCGGCGGTCCCAGATCCGGCAGCGCCGCCGCTCAACCCCGCGCAGCGCAGAACCGTGCGCGGCGCCAATCGGTCCCGGATCCGGTTCGCCCGCGCGACACTCCTGGCCTACGCGGGGATCGTCATGGCGGCATCCGTGGGCGTCGCCATCGATTCGGCCGAACCGGAATTGTCTCCGCCAGAGGAGTTCGAGATCGTGGGAGACGAGGCGGTGATCCCGCTCGAACGGTTCGACGATGGGCACTTGCATCGTTTCGCGCATACGACCACCGATGGCACGGTGGTCCGGTTCATCGTCATCAAGAAGAACGGCGTCGCCTACGGGGTGGGACTGGACGCTTGTGAGATCTGCGGCCCCACCGGATACTACGAGCGGGCCGGCAAGATCATCTGCCGCCTGTGCGACGTGGTCATGAACATCGCCACCATCGGTTTCAAGGGAGGATGTAACCCGATTCCGCTGGACCACACGATCGATGCCGGTGCCCTCCACGTGCAACTCGCCGACCTTGAGGGCGCCGCCGAGGTGTTCGCCTGATGTTCTGGCGCATGGTCCGTGCGGCTCTTACCCGCCAGCGGACGAGCCGGGTCATGATCGCCCTGACCATGACCTTGGGCGCATGCGTCGCCACGGCGATGCTCGGAGTGATGTTCGATGTCGGCGACAAAGTCAATGCCGAACTCAAGGCCTATGGCGCCAATATCGTGGTGCAACCCAAGGGCGCGGCCGTTCTGACCGACCTGTATGACGACGCCGCCGCGCTCGCCTCCACCGCGTCACTCCGCGAATCCGACCTGGCGAACATCCCGACCATCTTCTGGGCGCACAACATCGTGGACTTCGCTCCCTTCCTCGAGCATCGCGTCACCCTCCTCACCGACGATGCCGGCCCATCCCCCCCGCAGGCCACCATCGTGGGCACGTGGTTCGCCCACGAGCTGATGGGTGCCGCCGGCCAGCACACCACCGCCGGCCTAATCTCCATGAGATCGTGGTGGCAGGTCGACGGCGGCTGGATCGCCGACCAGGACGAGGGTCTCGCGTTAGTCGGGGCGAACCTGGCGGATGCTGCGGGGATCGCCATCGGCGACACACTGACGGTGGACGGCGGCCAGGGGCGGTCCCGTGACCTTAGGGTCGCCGGGATCATCCACTCCAGCGGCCCCGAAAGCGATCAACTCGTGGCACCGCTGTCCACAGTCCAAGCCCTGGCGGGGCGCGCGGGTGAGGTGGGACGGGTGGAGGTGGCCGCGCTGACCACCCCGGACAACGACCTGGCGCGCAGGGCGGCGCGCAACCCCGAATCGCTGTCCGTCAGCGAGATGGAGACGTGGTACTGCACGGCCTATGCGAGTTCTATCGCCTATCAACTCGACGAGGTACTCACCGACGCGGTCGCCAAACCGGTGCGGCAGGTCACCGAGTCCGAGGGGTCCATCCTCGCCAAGACGCAGCTGCTGATGCTCCTGGTCACGGCGCTGTCGTTGGCGGCATCCGCGTTGGCCATCGCCAATCTCATGACGGCGAGCGTGATGGAACGCGCACCGGAGATCGGGCTGCTCAAGGCCGTGGGCGCACGGGACGGATCTGTTGTCGGTCTGATTCTGGCCGAGATGGGCGTGACCGGCCTGGCGGGCGGCGCGCTCGGATACGGGCTGGGCCTAGGGTTTGCCCAGGTCATCGGGCACGCCGTGTTCGGTGAATCGATCGCGGTCCGTCCGATCGTGGCGGCCTCGGTGGTGGTGCTGGTGGGGGTCGTCATCGTGGCAGGTGCTATCCCCTCGATCCGCATGTTGGCCCGCCTACGGCCGGCCGACGTGCTTCATGGGCGGTGAGTGAGGTGAACACGCCAGACGGTCGAACCCAGGCGACGTCCGGCACCCGGCCGGAGGCCTCGACGCCCCCAGCGCCCACCGCACGGCCCGAGGTTGCGACAGGGCCCGGGGCCGCGTCGTCCCATGGGGGTCGCGCCGGGCACCAGCGGCGCGCCATGTGGTGGCGGATGCTGATCAGGTCCTTGACACGCAGGCGCTCGCGAGTGCTGATCGCCATGCTGGCCGTCGCCATCGGGGCGACAACGCTCACGGCGCTCGCCACGGTGGCCGTGGACATCCCGCGACAGATGGGTCGCGAAATGCGTTCCGCTGGCGCCAACATGGTGGTGATCGCCGACGATGCCGGCCCGCCCCTGATCGTCGACGCCATCGGAACGATCGATGAGGCTTTGGCCGGGCAGACCGTTGTGGGCAGCGCGGCCTACCGATACCTCACGGTGCGAATCAACTCCCAGCCGTACCTCGCGGCGGGAACCGACATCGCCGCGGCCAGCCATGTCAACCCCTATTGGGCGGTGGACGGATCGTTGCCGAAGGCCGGACAGGTGCTGGTGGGGACCGACATCGCCGAGTGGATCGGCCTGGAGGTAGGCGACACGGTGACGGTCACCGCGGCGCCTCCCGACGATGGTGGCGACCCACTGGCCGCAGACGCGGACGCCAGCGGCGCGCAGCGCGACATCGACGCCACTGACGCCGGCACCGCGGGCGCCACCAGCGCGGAGGCAGACGCACCGGAGCAAGCCCTCGACGTCGTGGTCAGCGGGATCGTGCGGACGGGTGGCAGTGAGGACGCCCTAGTGGTCATGGGCACGGCCGACCTCGACACTCTCGCGGGAACGCCAGGGTTGCTTGACGTCATCGAGTACTCGATCGCCGCTCCCGGCGAGCAGATCGAGGCGCTGGCCGAGGCGATCGAGGCCGCCCTACCCGGGGCGAATGCCGCCCCGGTGACGCGGTTGACCAGGACGGACGCCGATGTCCTTGACATGCTGCAGTCTCTGCTCGCCCTGACGGCCGCCATCGTCCTCGGGCTCACGATGATCGGGGTGTCCACCACGATGATGGCTGTGGTCGCCGAGCGCCGCACGGAGATCGCGTTGCGGCTCTCGCTCGGGGCGCACACCCGGTCCATCGCGCGGGAGTTTCTCGGCGAAGCCATGGTGTTGGGGGCTGCGGGCGGCTTACTCGGGGCGGGCGCCGGTTATGGGTTGGCACAGGCGATCAGCCTCAACGTGTTCCACCGGTCGGTGAGCTTTGTGCCCTGGCTGGCCGTGGCAGCCGTGGCGGTGTCCGTGTGCGTCACCCGCCTCGCCTCACAGTGGCCCGTACGCCGGGCAGCCCAGATCGACCCAGCCGTTGTCCTGAAGGGGGAATGATGACGTCCATCGAGACCGCCGCGCCGCGCCCTACCGAGGCCCCACCCTTGTTGTCGCTCCGGAATGTCACCAAGGCGTACGGGAGTCTCAAGGCGCTCGACGCGGTGTCGATGGATGTGCCGGCGGGGGAGTGGTTGTCGATCGTGGGACCCAGCGGGTCCGGGAAGACCACGCTGATGAACATCGTCGGATGCCTCGACCGGCCGACCTCAGGTGAGGTGCTGCTGGCGGGACACTCCATCGCCGGTCTGGGCGGGCGGGCCCTCAGCGACATTCGCCGGACCACGGTGGGCCTGATCTTCCAGAAGTTCCACCTCATCGCGCACCTCAACGCCGTCGAAAACGTCATGGTGGCGCAGTACTACCACTCGATGCCGGACGAGGCGGAGGCTCGAGCTGCGCTGGACCGCGTGGGGCTTGCCGACCGGGCAACACACCTACCCAGCCAGCTATCCGGTGGAGAACAGCAGCGCGTCTGCATTGCTCGTGCGCTCATCAACTACCCTCGCCTCGTGTTGGCAGACGAACCGACGGGTAATCTCGACGCCGCCAACGAGCACATCGTGCTGGAACTCTTCCGGCGCCTGCATGAGGAAGGAACAACGCTCATCGTGGTCACACACGATCCAGAAGTTGCCCGTGAGGGCGGGCGTGAGATTGCGCTGGATCACGGCCACGTAGTCCGCGAGGTCCACCATGGCTGACCCGAGGCGACGGAGCCTTGAGTACGCGGCGTTGATACCGGTGGCAGCGCTGATCGGGACGGTGGCGAGCGGCTGCGGCACCTCGGCGCAGCCGATAGACCGGACCATACCCCTGGTGGACGGGACCTATTCGGGGTTGAGCGGCGAAGACGAAGATGGGGCTGTGGGGCAGGTCACGCTCACCGTGCGCGACGGCGCCGTGGCGCAGGCCGGCTTCGAGGTGGTTCAAGAAGACGGAACACCCAAGGGTGAGGACTATGGCAAGGACTCGACCGGCCGCATCGCCAACAGCGAGTACTACGCCAAGGCCCAGGCCGCCGTCGAGGCATTTGACGTGTACGCGGCGCAGCTGATCAAGGTCGGATACCCCGACGATGTCGACGTGATCTCCGGTGCCACGTGGGCCCACACCCAGTTCGTCGAGGCGTCCACCGAGGCGCTCCTCAAGGCCCAGGGCACCGGCGGCGCGAGCGGCAATGACGAGCCGGACCTCTCAGAGCTCGGAATCGACGGCGAATGACCCGGCCAGACGACACCGTGGGCGCCGACGCGCTCGGCAGCGGTGCCCACGAGGACGTCAACTCCGGTGTCGGGTCGGTGCGTTTCGCGAGAGGTGGGGTCCGGATCGAGGTCGAGGCCATGGGCACCGTGGTCCGCGTGCGCGCATATGCCATCGCCCAGGCCTTGGCGGCGACGCTTGCCGCGCGCACCAAAGCCTTGCTCGCCGAACTTGAACGCGTGCTGAGCCGGTTTACTAGCCACAGCGATGTGGCCCGCATTCGGGCCGCTCATGGTGGCTGGACCCGTGTGCACGAGCACACAGGCTCGGTCCTCGAGGCAGCCCAGCGCATGCGCCGCACCACCGATGGTGCGTTCGATGTCTGCCTCGGTGCCGGGGAGATCGATGTCGACAACCAGGGACGATGGCGGTCCACACCGGACGCTCCCCTCGACCTGGGCGGCATCGCCAAGGGGTATGCCGCCGATCGCATCCGAGACCTGTACTCCCAGGCCGGCGTCGGTGGCGCCCTCGTGGATATCGGGTCATCGTCGATCGCGGCCCACGGCGAACCCGAAGGAGGTGGACCCTGGCGCGTGGGTTTGCGCGCTCCTGGCCACGGTCCGGTTGACGTGTTCGGCACGGTGGATCTGTCCGGTGGGGCGCTGTCGACATCTGGGGACTACGTCAGGCGGGAGGAAGCCTGGGGTGAGGGACGGCATCGTCGGCAGATGATCCTTGATCCACGCACGGGGAGTCAGGCGCGATCGAGCGTCCTCAGCGCCACCGTCTTGGGGGCGGACGGGATGACGGCCGAGGCCCTCTCGACGGCGGCTGTGGTGCTCGGGCCCGAGGGGCTGGTGGAGGTGCTGGCGCGAGAAAGGGGATTCGACGCAATACTCGCGACCGAGGCCGGGATCCTCGCCACGTCAGGGGTGGGAGCCGCCTTCACGCCGCGCAGGCCACTAGCCGGTGCCCAGGCATCGCCCCAATAGGGGCCACGGGGGGTGTCCACCCAGCGGCATGCGTGCAGTCCGGTCGATGGACCCTGCCGACCAACCGCTCCGCCGCGCACAACGCTGGCTAGCCTCGAAAGGGCGGTGAGCGGGGCGGGGCCGTGGAGTGCGCCGTCCATCGGGTTCACCGCCGCGGCTCGGCCAGGTGGGGCGTTGCCCGACTTGGCCGGACGCGTCTGGGCGCCACCGGATGAGCGGCGCCCTAGGGGGCACAACGGAAAGGAAAGCTCCATGACAAGTCTGCCCGCGAGGGATCCGCACACGGATGAGCTCTTGGCGCCGGGAAACGCCGCCTTGATGGTCATCGACTACCAACCCACACAGATCAACTCGATCAACTCCATGGCGCAAGCCACCCTGGTGGCGAACATCGTCACGGTCGCCAAGATCGCCAAGGTGTACAAGCTGCCCGTCATCCTGTCGACCGTCAATGTCGCCGACGGGCGCAACGGCGACACCATCGAGGAGCTGAAGTCCGTTCTCGATGACATCCCGTCCTATGACCGCACCGCGATCAACGCGTGGGAGGACAAGGAGTTCCGCGACGCGGTGATCGCCACAGGCCGAAAGCGGTTCGCGATCTGCGCGTTGTGGACCGAGGCGTGCCTGACCTTCCCGACCTTGGACATGCTCGGTGAGGGCTACGAGATCTACGCGGTGACCGACGCCGTCGGCGGGACCAGCCACAACGCCCATCACATGGCCTTGCGCCGGGTGGAGCAGGCTGGAGCCCACATGACATCGGTGCCGCAGATGCTGTGCGAGTTGCAGCGCGATTGGAATCGCACGGACACGTTGGAGGGTTTCCTCGACGAGATGTTCGCCTCGGGTGCCTTCCTGAGGATGTAGCCGGTCGAGGCTGTGCGGCGAAGCGACGCGGCGGGTGCGGTCCACGTGGGGAGCGCACCCGCCGCGCCATGTCCGGTGCTATCGCCGAATACCCTCGCCAAGGCGGGCCGCCGGCGGCGAGGAGGCACCGACGCTGGCTGGACTGGAGATCAGTAGGGGTAGACCGCCGCTCGCGAGGCACGTGCCATCCGGACCGCGCCCACGATGTCGAGCGTGCCGAAGACCACCAGGCACACCCCGGTGACGATCACCAACGGTTCGATGGTGGCCCAGGGCAAGGCGACAATCGCGAGCCCCGCCACAAGGGAGACGATGCCGAAGAACACCCAGATTCCCCGATGGTCGCGGGGGAGAGTCGTCAGGGCCGCGACGCCCTCGAAGACCCAGGCGACGCCGATCATCACCGCCATGGCGAGCAGCCCAAGGCCCGGGTTGATCATCGCCACGAATCCGAGGATCCCGACCAGCACCCCAAACACGATATTCAAGGCGCGTATCCCCCCGCTGAGTCCGGCGGCCGCAACGCCGGTGATCAGGCGGACGATGCCGATCACCGCGAAGAACGCACCCGCAAAGACCCCGAAAGCCACCAGGGTGTCGACGGGCTTCCACGCGAGCAGCGTCAAGATCGCGATGCCTACGATGACCCCAAGGATGCCGCGCACCACGATGACGCGGCGCAGCGACGCCGTGGCGGCGATGGTCGGGGCAAAGGGATAGTCGGTAAAGAAGGCGTTGCTCCTCGGCTCCGGCTTTCCAGTGGGCGGGCCGTAGGTCATGGTCGTGTCCTCCCCGTGCGACGTGTCGGCGGTGCGCAGGCGCGGCATCGCTCGTTTCACGCTATGTCCGGCGCGCTGGGACACCGGCGCCCCCGATCGGCCCGCCCACATGCCAAGACGGCGGCTCTGGTGCCCCTGCATCCGCCCGCAGGTCGCCGCAGAAAGGAGGCCAGGCTTCGCCCTGTCAGGGGCCCCGCGCCTTCGCCGTGGGCGGGTGACTGGGGTACCCTTCGATGCGGCGGACCGGCCGCGCGGGCGCGCGAACGCCGGTCGTCATCGTTTCTTGATCCGCGATGACGCACGACAAGGAAGAAGGCCCAGGAATGTCATCAGTTGGTGCGGCGTCAGCCGCCTCGAAAACCCAGGATCCAACCCCCGCCGACCCATCGGCGATCCGGAACGTGGTGATGGTGGGAGGTTCCGGATCGGGCAAGACCACCGTGGTAGAGGGGTTGCTCGTCGCGACCGGGGAGATCGCGCGGCTGGGCTCCGTGGAGAAGGGGACCACGGTCACGGACTATGACGATGCCGAGCATCGCACCCACCGTTCAGTCGGCACGGCGCTGGCCCCTGTGTTCCACGACGGCACCAAGATCAACATCGTTGACGCTCCCGGGTATGCGGACTATCTGGGCGATCTGCGCGCCGCGATCAGGGCCGCCGACGCAGCCCTGTTCACGGTCTCGGCCGTCGACGGCGTCTCGGGTGCCGCTCGCGTGCTGTGGGATGAGTGCGCGTCCGTGCGTCTGCCGCGCGCGGTGTTGATCACCAAGCTCGACAACCCGCGTGCCGACTACGACGCGGTGGTCGAGGCATGTCGAGAGGCCTTCGGTCCCTCGGTGCTGCCGATGATGCTGCCGCTGTACAAGTCCGAAGCCGAGGTGGGCGGGCTCATGGACATCCTCACCGGGAAGGTCGCCGACTATTCCTCGTCCACGCGCGTGGTGCGCGATCCCCAGGGCGACGAAGTCGCCAAGCTGGAACGCAACCGCGACGCTTTCATTGAGACCCTCATCACCGAATCGGACGACGCGATCTTGCTGGACACCTATCTCGAGGGTGGCGAGTTGGACGGCGCAATGCTGCGCAAGGACCTGTCAGTGGCGATCGCCGGCGCGACCTTCTTCCCCATCATGCCGATGGCCGCCCCCGGGGACATCGGGACGGTCGAGTTGCTCCAACTCATCACCGAAGGGTTCCCCTCGCCGGTGGATTCGCCGATCCCCGAGGTCACCACACCGGCCGGCGCCACGGTCGAGGTGACATGCGATCCCAAGGGCCCGTTGGTGGCCGAAGTCGTCAAGACCACGGCGGATCCCTATGTGGGGAGGATCTCGATTGTCCGGATCTTCTCCGGGACCCTGCGAGCGGATTCGACGGTCCACGTCGCGGGGCACGGCACCCGCCCGGACGGCTCCGCCAACCATTCGGAAGACGAGCGAGCCGGCACGGTGACCTCGCCCTTGGGGGCGACTCAGCGTCCGGTGCCCTACGCCATCGCCGGCGATCTGTGCGCCGTGGCGAAGCTGGGGAGCGCGGAGACGGGCGACACGCTGTCGGATACGGGCAAGCCACTGATCGCGAAGCCGTGGACTCCTCCTGAGCCTATGCTGCCGATCGCGATCAAGGCGGCCAAAGCCGCCGACGAGGACAAGCTGTCTACGGGCCTGAACCGGCTGGTCAGCGAGGATCCGACGCTGAGGATCGAGCAGAACCCCGAGACTCGCCAAATGGTGTTGTGGTGTATGGGTGACGCTCACGCCGACGTGACGTTCGAGCGTTTGGCGGAGAAGTTCGGTGTGCCGATCGAGCGGGTGCCCTACCGGGTGCCGCTGCGCGAGACGTTCACCCAGAAGGTCGAGGCCCGTGGCCGCCACGTCAAACAGTCCGGTGGGCACGGCCAGTATGCGGTGTGCGAAGTGGTCGTGGAACCGCTGCCGTCCGGCTCGGGGTTCGAGTTTGTCGACAAGGTGGTGGGCGGCTCCGTGCCTCGCCAGTTCATCCCGTCGGTCGAGAAGGGCGTGCGTGCCCAGATGGCCAAGGGCGTATTGGCCGGATACCCGTTGGTGGATATCCGCGTCACCCTGTTCGACGGGAAGGCCCACTCGGTGGACTCGTCCGATGCCGCCTTCCAGACCGCCGGTTCCCTCGCCCTACGCGACGCTGCAACCAAGGGATCACCGGTCAGCCTGCTGGAACCGGTGACCACGATGACGATCGTGGTCGATGACGATCACGTGGGAACAATCATGTCTGACCTGTCATCCCGGCGTGGGCGGTTGACCGGCACCGAATCGATCGCCGGCGGACGGACGATGGTCAAGGCTGAGGTCCCGGAGTTCGAGGTAGTGAGCTACGCGGTGGACCTGCGGTCTATGGCACGGGGAACCGGCTCGTTCACCCGCGAGTACTTGGGTCACGAGGCGATGCCGGCACACCGGATCGACGCAGTGTTGGAGGCTGCCAAAGACAAGTGAGAGGGCTGCGCCGGGACAGGGCCGGGCGTCACAAGACCGTGAAAGGGTAGGCAGATGGCCAAGCGCGACATCCGCATCATCGGCGATCCGGTGTTGCGCACCCCGTGCGACCCGATTGACACGATCGACGATTCGGTCCGGGCGCTGGTCGCGGATCTTGTCGAGACCGTGGACCATGAGGGCAGAGCGGGGTTGGCAGCCAACCAGATTGGGGTGGGGCTGCGGGCGTTCTCGTACAACATTGAGGACGAGGTGGGGTACATCCTCAACCCGCGGATCGTGGAGCTGTCCGAGGAGGACCAGACGGGCGACGAGGGGTGCCTGTCGGTTCCGGGCCTGTGGTTCCCCTGCCGGCGCGCCTGGTACGCGCGGGTGGTGGGAATCGACGTGGAGGGCAACGAGGTGATGGTCGAGGGCACCCAGCTCATGGCCCGTTGCCTCCAACACGAGGTAGACCACCTGGACGGCAAGCTCTACCTGGACCGCCTGGACCGCGCGGTCAGAAAGAAGGCCATGCAAGCCGTCCGCGACCTGTAGCACGCCCCCCGAGACCGAGGTCAGCACGGCGCGACGGGGCACCTGCCCCGCTGCTCACGGCATCCGGAGGTCCGCGGGTGGCGCCAGAACCGTGACGCCGAGGAGCCTGTAGGTGGGGCGCGCGCGCAGGTCGCAGGTGACCAAAGGCAAGGCATGGGCGCGGGCGCATGCGGCCACCAACGCGTCGTAGACAGACCCGCCGCAGATGCCGAGATCGCGCCATTCGTCGAGCATGGCCGCGTGGTGGTCTGCGGTGAGGAAACGGGAGGCGTGAAATTGGCTCGTGATCAGCCTGACGGCGTCGTCGGGCGAGAGCCGGGCGGAGCTGGGGAGGCGAGTCAAGACCGAGTAGATCTCAACGTAGGCGTGGCCCGCGAGGCCCAGTCTTCGGCCGCGTACCGCGCCGTCAACCCATGCGTGGAAAGGATTGGTCCGATGGATGAACGCGAGCGCAGCGCTCGTGTCCATCAGGAGGTCATCAGCGTTGGCTGGCAAGGCGGAACTCACGCAAGTCGTCGCCGAAGGGCACCTCGGCATCGTCCGGAAGGAAGAGCCTGCCGCCGGCCTCGGTGAGATGCCCGGATGCGACTGCCTCAATGCGCAGGCCGGCACCGTCCACGTCGATGGTTACTGGGCCGGGTCTCAAACCTGCTCGTTCGCGCAGCGGTTTCGGAATGACCAAGCGTCCGGCTCGATCCATGGTTGCCCGCATGCCACGAGGCTACCATTGGCGTGCCATCGCGACGGACTTCAACGCTGTCCACGACGCTGCCGCCATCGTCGAGTTTCACCTTTGCGGGCTCTGGGACCCGCCTGGAGCCCGGAAAGGTGAAACTCGACGTCAGATCCGGGCCTACCCACCGTCGAGTTTCAGGTTTCGGGGCCAGATCGGCCGGTTTCAGCCCGGAAAGGTGAAACTCGGCGATCGCGTACGGTACAGGAGGGGTCTCGGGGAGCAGGTGACGAGGACCAACAGGGGGGGAGGGGATGTTCAGCGGTCATGACGGGCAAGGGGTGGCGTGGAAATGTGACAAGACATGGGTTGATGGGGCAGAATGTGCCCAGCGCGCCGCACGCGCTCGCTGGGGTTCATGAGTCAGGTTCTTCGAGTCGATTGAGGTCGTAGGGGAAGACGCATCTCGTCGATCTAATGAGGCTGGCCATGACCAGTGGTGTCACGCGCGGCGTGCTCGTTGTGCATTCAGCACCCAGGGCGATGGCTCC
>JAISBQ010000140.1 GCA_031266115.1 Bifidobacteriaceae bacterium | reverse complement strand
GGCGGCATCGGGCGGCAGGCTGGTCGCGACATCCCAGCCTCGACGCTCTCCCGGCTGGACATCCTCCAGGGTGACGACTCCACGGGCGTAGACCGACGATGTCGCCGGGTTGACCCACGAGACCGAGATTGCCACATCTCCGCGCCGCTCCTTGGGCATGGTCAGCGTGCCGTTCGCTGTGGCCTGCCCGCCGGGTCTGAGACTCGACGCCTCCAGGACGACGGTCGAGAAGATGCCTTGACCAGCGGGAATGTCTGGCAGTCCGTCCACCCGAGGCCATGGCTGGCTGCCGCCGTGAGATGTGGGTTCGCCGCACTGGCCGCTGGGTTCGCCGGATCGCCAGGCGGCGAACCCCACGGCGCACGCCGCCAGACCGACCGCCAGGGCGATTCCTATCACCGCCACCTTCTTCATGGTGCCCCCCTACCCCACGGACGATGACGTCGCTCGGCGCCCGCCGGCATCGTCGGGCCGGGCGCACGGCCATGTCGCGGGCCGGCGCCCTATGAGGCGATGGTCGCACCGGGTGCACCAGCGGGACGGCCAGGGGAGCGGGGTGTCTCACCTGCCGGTGAGGGTCGAGGGCCGACCGGCGTTTGGGGGAGGGAGTGCCCACCGGGCGACCTGGACCGCCGGGAGGGGCGGGTCGAGGCAAGCCCTAGGAGCCGGCCCGTCAAAAGATAAATTAGTAATCTATCTTTTGACAACCGGGTTCTACGCTGCCAGACTCGCTGTGTGGAGGGCTGCCCGGGCGCCACTCCCCAACCAAGCAAAGGAGCTGTTGTTCATGTCTTTATCGTTGATGTCCCGCCGCGTGATCGCATGCGGCGTGTCGGCGCTGGTGGCTGCCGCTGGCGCCGTCGTATCGACCGGACCGGCCGCATTCGCGGACGGTGAGAACGAGATCCATGTGGCTGTGACGGGCGACGACGCCTCCGGCGACGGATCGTCTGCGGCACCGTACCAGACCATCAACCACGCCGCGCAGCTAGCGCAGCCGGGCGATACCGTGCTGGTCCACGCGGGGCTGTACCGCGAATTGGTCCAGCCGGTCCGAGGCGGAACGGATGAGAACACCCGGATCACCTACACCGCGGCCGGCGACGGCGAGGTCGTGGTCAAGGGCTCCGAGGAGATCAACACGTGGGTGAAGCATCAGGGCGATGTGTGGTCGGTGCGACTGCCCAACACGTACTTCGGTGACTTCAACCCCTATTCGACGCGCCATCCGCTCACGTCCAACGGCTTCTTCCCCGTCTATACGGCCGGCGATGTCTACCTCGACGAGGTCGCGTACTACCAGCGCGGCACCGTCGAGGCAGTCGTGGCCGAGGGCGGCACCTGGTACAACGAGGTGACCGGCTCCGAGACGACGATCTACGCCAACTTCGCCGGCGAGAACCCCAACGATCGCCTCGCGGAGATCAACGTGCGGCGCCAGATCTTCGCCCCCTCGGTCTGGGGCCTGGGATTCATCACGCTACGCGGAATGACGTTCAAGCATGCAGCTGGGACATACTCGGACTTCCCCGACGCCGTGGAACGGCGCCAGGCCGGCGCGGTGAGCACCTACGGCGGCCTCAAGTGGATCATTGAGGAGAACACCGTCATCAATGCCCGCACCATCGGGATCGATATCGGACTGGGCTGCGACCTGTGGGCAGCGAACCGGGGCAATCCCCCCTACCCCCAGGCGCGCACCAACTTCCGCAACACGGACCTGTACGGGCAACACATCGTCCGCGGCAACTACATCGCGAAATCGGGCCAGTCCGGCATCGCGGGTGTCTTTTCATGGAAGTCCCAGCTCCTGTACAACATGATCGAGGACACGAACTACCGCAACGAGTTCTCCGGATCCGAGACGGCTCCCATCAAGGTCCACTACATGAACGATGGCCTCATCAAGGGCAACTACGTGCGGAACTCATCCGGCGGCAACTCCGGCGGCATCTGGACCGACTGGGGAAACCAGGGCGTGCGGGTCACCGGCAACATCGTCTACAACGCCCCCTGGGGCTACTACGCCGAGGCCGTCCACGGGCCGATCCTGGTGGACAACAACGTCTTCATCAACGACTCCAACCTCCGGGTGCTGGACGGGACCGGCATCGTGTATGCGAATAACCTCTTCCTCGACTCGGGGAACCTCCTGTTGGAGGGGTGGGGCCGTGACTCGTACTGGTTCGACCCGCACACCATGAACGAGCACAACGCCACGCAGAATGTGCAGAAGTTCTGGTGGCTCAACAATCTGGTCCAGGGGATGACATTGCCCAACGATTCGTCCCAGGGCTCCAACAGCCGCACCAACGTCAAGGAGGGCAACGCGGTCGGGGCGATGTCGGACATCTCGGTCACGTCGACCACCACGGCCATGACGCTGAACTTCACTCTGGACACCGAGAGCATTACCGGTCTAACCCCCGTGACCCAGGCCCGCGTCGGGGCTATCCCACGGGTGGGCGAGGAAATCCCGGCCAATGTCACCGAGGACTATTTCGGCAATCCGATCGGCGAGACCGACCTCATGGCGGGGCCTTTCGCGACCGCGGTGGACGGAACCAACTCGTTCGCGCTGTGGCCGCCGACCGGCCAGTCCATTGCCACTCCACCGGCGCCATCGTCCACAGCAGCGGCGAACCTGTCGGTGAAGCCGAGTACCACGGCGACGGCATCGAACGAGGCCGCGGCGAACCGCGCGGCGGCTCTCGCCATTGATGGGAGCGCCTCGACCCGCTGGGCCGCGAGTTCCGGCGACGATGCCGCCTTCATCGATGTCAACCTCGGCGGGGTCTTCGATGTCACCAAAGTGGTCCTCTCCTGGCATTCCGCGTACGCCCGCGGCTACGAGTTGCACATCTCCGACGATGGCGAGACCTGGCAAACCGTGTACACCACGGCGAGCGGCACCGGCGGCACAGTATCGGTTCCGGTGCGCCGCAATACGCAATATGTGAGGATGCAAGGGGTCGAACCAGCTACCGCGAATGGGTACTCGCTGTACGAGTTCGAGGTCTGGGGCAGGGCGGTTGTCCCAGTAGTACCGGTCAACGTGGCCGAGGGCCTGGACTGTTCGACGTATCGCGCGTCCAGCGAATCGAATGACGGCGAAGGCGTCAGCGATGTCAACGACCGACGGGTATGCCGGGCGTTCGATGGGCTGACCACCACTCGATGGGGTTCCGATGGCGGGGATACCCAGTGGATTCAGGTGGACCTCGGCCGGACGCATCGCATCGACAAGGTCACGTTGATGTGGGAATCGGCCTATGCCGATGCCTACGAGATTCAGGTCTCACCCAACGGTTCGACGTGGACCACCGTCGATTCGCACACCGACGCCACACCCGTGGCGGACCATACCGACGTGATCGAGTTCGCCACTCCCGTCGAAGGACGGTTCGTGCGGATGCAGGGCGTCCATGCCGCGACACAGTGGGGTCTGTCGCTGTACGAGTTCCAGGTATGGGGCGCACCGAAATCTTCCGGTGAGCCTCCCGTGACGCCGACCGGTCCCATGGTCGCCAAGTCCACCACCTATCCACAGAATTACGGCGAGTGGGCCAACGGCCTGCTGGCTGGCAACGGACGCCAGTCGATCATCATGTTCGGCAATCCCCGCGCCGAGACGGTGGTCTTCGGAAACAAGGACTTCTACGCCGCTCGGACCGAGGCCGATCCCCACCGGACTTTCAACACGGTCAGTCAGGCGGACCTGGCCACCATCCGCAGCGAACTGATTGCCGGCAACTATCAGGCCGCCAACACTCTCGCCGCCTCGGTCCAGGGCTACCACGGTGGAGGCGAAGGATCGAAGCATCCGGGATTCGAGATGACGATGGATGTGGACTCCACAGGCGCGATCGCCAACTACTACCGGATCAGCGACTATTCGTCCGGCGTGATGTCGGTGAACTGGTCCGACACCAAGGGCCATTGGCAGCGCGAAGCCTTCGTCTCCCGTCCGGACGACATGACCGTCCAGTACCTTTCTGCCCCACAGGGCACCACGTTCAACGTCACACTCGGCGTGGGGCTCGATGCGGGGATGCACATGATCTCCAAAGGCTACGTTCCCACCAACGTCTCGGACACCGATTACCTCAACCTACGCGTCGCCTACCCAACGGGCCGGTACGACGCCGGCTATGAGGGTGTCACGCGGATCGTGACGGACGGTACCAAGACGATGGATGGCGAGGACGTGCGGGTGAGCGGCGCCACCTACGTGATGCTGCTGACCAAGACCAAGCGATACAACGGCACATATGACGGCGGCGTGCCTGCTCAGTCCGAATGGAACCAGCGACTCCTCCAGGCCGAATTGGCCGCGGTCACCGACGATTACGCGACATTGCGCGCCCGCCACGTGGACGCTCACTCCGAGATCATGGACCGGGTGGCCCTGAGCTTTGGCGCGAGCCCCACAGATCAGGCCAAGACCACCGAACAGCTGATCACCGAGCAGAAGGGCAACGCTGCCCCCATGGTCCCGGCCCTGTATGAGCGGCTGTTCTATGCCGGGCGCTACCACCTGCTCGCCTCGTCTGGCGCCAACGCGGCCCCAGACCTCTTGGGCAACTGGACAGGCGATTCCGATGTCGGGTGGGACGGCAACTACCACCTCGACGCGAACCTCAACCTGCAGATCTCGGGCGGGAACATCGGCAACATGCCCGAGGCGATGGCCGGGTACTTCTGGCTCAACCATCAGTGGCAGACCGATTTCCGGACCAACGCCACCAAGTTGCTGGGCACCCGTGGCATGCTGACCGGCGGGAACACCCCGAACGGTGAGGGCCTGATCTCGAATATCGACTACGACTACCCGTACCAATACGTGACCGGCGGCATGAGCTGGCTGCTGTACCCGTTCTGGGAGTACTACCAGATCACGGGGGACCAGCAGTTCCTCGAAGACGAGTACTACCCGCTGATCCGGGACATGGGCGATTTCTACGAGGACTTCCTGGAGGAGAAGGACGCGAATGGCAAGTACATCTTTGCCGGATCCATTTCCCCGGAGAACCGGCCCGCTGGCGGGGCGGCCTATCCGCCGTTGACGGTCAACTCGGTCTACGACATCTCCGGAGCGAAGTTCGCCCTGACCACACTCATCGAGACCGCTACCACATTGGGCGAGGATGCCGCCAAGATTCCCGTGTGGCGGGAATTGCTCGACAATCTTCCGCCGTACATTGTCAACTCCGAGGGCACCTTGTCCGAGTGGGCATGGCCGGATCTGGCCGAGCGCAACCAGTACACCCACCGCCACTCCTCTGGTCTCATGCCGATTTGGCCTTACGGCGAGATCACACCCGAGACCAGCCTGGTCGAGTTCAACGCGGCCAAGAGGTTCCTCCAACGCAAGGACGAGGGCACCTATGAAAACGCGGGCCACGGTCTGCTCCACGGGGCCCTGGTCGCCGCGAACCTTAATCAGACCGCCTCGGTGCGCTCCAAGTTGGTGCGCTTTGTGCGGGACAACTACTACTACGCGTCCCTGGGCACCGCCCACTACAACGGCTACAACGTGTTCTGCACGGACGTGGCGAATTCCGTGCCAACCATCCTCATGGAGATGCTGGTCTCCTCCGAGCCGGGCACCCTGGAGCTCTTGCCGGCGCTGCCCACCGACCTGGGTACCGGATCGGTGCAGGGTCTGCTTGCCAAGGGTCAGGTGACCATCAACAACCTGGCCTGGGACTACGACGCCCGGACGGTGTCGCTGACCCTCACGTCCGCCATCGACCAGGACTTGACGCTCATCAAGCGGCCCGGGATCGCGGGGATCACCTCGGACGACATCGCGCCTGAGTCTTCCCCGCTGGGGAACATCGCCCGCGTGCTGCCTCTCGCGGCCGGCGAGACGGTCACCGTGGAACTGACGCTGACCGATCCGACCCGGATCAACATCGCGCCAGGTCTTGCCGCAAGTGCCTACACGGCTTCCTCCCAGACCGATGCCCAGCACGGCGCAGCGCAGGCGTTCGACGCCGACGACGCGTTCACCGCATGGACCTCCGAGGCCTCCGACGCCAATGCGTACGTCCAGGTCGATCTCGGCCAGACGTACGTGCTCCGCGAAATCGCCCTGGCCTGGGTGCCCGGATCGCACGCCTCGGCGTACACGCTGCAGACCTCGACCAATGGCACGGACTGGACCGACGTCTACACCGCGACCGATGCCGAGGGAGGCACCAAGAGCGCCCTGATCGGCGCGACGGGCCGCTACGTCCGGATGCAAGCCACGCAGCCGGCCGGCAGCGGGGGCTACTCGCTGTATGAGATGGAGGTCTACGGCTCCGAGCCGAGCGACGTGGCGCTGAACAAGCCGACCCGGGCGATCGGCGGCGAATCGACCCACCCCAAGGAGGACGCGGTCGATGGCGACACCACAACCCGCTGGGCCGCCGGCACCACGGCCAACAACGGATGGATCGACGTGGACCTCGGCGGCGGCGACGCGAAGTACTACACCATCTACCGGGTGGCCATTCGCTGGGAGGCCGCCTACGCCAGGGCCTACCGGATCCAGACCTCCTACGATGGCGCCGAGTGGACGGATGTGTTCACGGAGGCGAATGGCAACGGTGGATGGGATTACATCGATCTCGACCCCGTCACCACGCGGTTCGTGCGGATGCAGGGCGTGACCCGCGCCATCAACTATGGCTATTCCATCTACGATCTGGAGGTTTACGGTGCGGAGAATCCGGGCTTCAAGGTCCCGCTGAACTACACCACCGTGGAATCGGCTTTGGCCGCCTACGCCGCGCTCAATCCGACCGCCTACACGACGTCATCGTGGGCCTCAGCGTTTGAGGACGATCCGGTGGGCGCGGCCGAGGCCATCATGACCGACGATGACGCCACTCAAGATGACGTCAACGCGGCGGCCACCGCGGTGACGGGCGCGATCGCGTCGCTGGTTCGCCGGGCAGGCGCCGCGGCCTTGGCGGGGCTGGACGCCCTGGTGGATGCCGTGGCAGCATTCGCGCCGCAACTCGGCCTGTACACCGGGGAGACCGCGCAGGGCGTCCGCGACGCCCTGGAAGCCGCCGAGGCCCTTCTTGATGCCGATCCGGCTGACGTGGCGGTGGGTGCCGTCTCGGCGGCGCACGCCGCGTTGCTCGTGGCAATCGCCGCCCTGGAGCCCGCACCCCCTGCCGCCGATCCCTCGCTGTTGCAGGCGGCCGTCACCGAGGCCGCACTCCTGACCAACGATGACGGCCGGTTCACCACCCAATCGTGGGCCGACTTCTCAGATGCGCTGGATGCCGCCCAGGATGTGCTCGATGACGCCGAGGCGAGCCAGAGCGCCATCGACCAGGCACTGACGGCGCTGGTCGGCGCGCTCGCCGACTTGGCGGGCGGCGCGCTGCCGCCGGCACCGCCGGACAAGACCGGACTGCAGGCCTTGACCGATGTGGCCGATGCTCTCACCAACACCGACGGTCAGTACACCAGCGAAACCTGGGACGCCTTGCAGGCCGCCCTGGCCAGTGCCGGCGATGTCCTGGACGATGCCGACGCGACCCAAGCCGAGATCACGGCCGTTCTGGAGGCTCTCGCCGCGGCACTGGCCGGACTGACCCCCACCCCTCCGGGCGATGCCCCGGATCCGTCGGTGTTGACCGCGGTGATCGCCGTGGCCGAGGACTTGTCGAATGCCGATGGTGCGTATTCGGCGCAGTCGTGGCT
>JAISBQ010000114.1 GCA_031266115.1 Bifidobacteriaceae bacterium | reverse complement strand
GCATCCAACTCTTCCAGGCCCGGATCGTCATCGTCCCTAGGCGAGGCGTCCGGCCGCAACAGGGTTGCCGCCGCCGCTTCGCGGGCCAGGACCGCTTCAGTGGCTAGCCGCGCGATCCGCTCGGCTCCTTCCCGGCCCATCCGCTCACTCCACGTCGCCACCTGAGCCTGCACCACCTCCGAGGCCTTGCGAGCAGCCAAGAGCCGCACCCGGGCCTCCTCGGCGTCGTCCTCGGCCGCCTCGTCGGAGTTCGAAATGCCGAGCCGCCTAATCAGTGCCGGCAGCGTCAGGCCCTGGAGCAGCACCGTCCCTATGGCAACCATGTAGGCCGCCAACTGGATGGTGGCCCGCCCCGGGATCAGAACGCCATCGTCCGCCCGGACCGGAATAGCGTTTGCCGCCGCCAAGGTGACCACGCCCCGCATTCCGGCCCAAGACAGGATCAACAAGTCCCGCCGCGACAGTTTCGGTGGAACGGGCACCGGAACAACCCGCCGCTTGCCCGGCAGACGGATCATCGCGAGGTAGTGGGTGGCGTAGATGTAGACCGGCCGGATCGCGATGGTCACCGCGAACACCACCGCCGCCAGAGCGAACGCGTGAGCGGTGTCCTCGGTCACCGATTCGCGCACATCTTCGATGACCCAACGCAGCTGCAACCCGATGAGCGCGAACGTGAACGATTCGAGCAACAGGTCGATCGACGCCCAGATCGGCTCCTCGTGCAAGCGGGTCGACACGGTGGCCCGGGGTGAGGCCTGACCGATGTAGAAGCCGGCTGCCACCACGGCCAAGACACCCGACCCGTGAAACTCTTCCGCCGCCCAATAGGCCACGAACGGCAACAGCACTCCGATCACCGTGTCTGTCGCCGGATCGCGCAACGTGGAGCGGATAGCTTGAGCGGCGAGCGCCAACAACAGGCCCACCGCCACACCGTCGACAACCGCCAAAGTGAACGCTTGCACGCCCACCTGCCAAGAAAAGCCCGCGGCCCCCACTCCAGCCAGCGCCACCTTGAACAGGGTCAGCGAGGTGGCGTCATTGATCAGCGATTCGCCGCCCAGCAGCGTCATGATCCGACGGGGCAAGCCGAGTTTGCGTCCCACCGCTGCCGCAGACACGGCGTCCGGCGGCGCCACCACCGCTCCCAGGAGCAAAGCCGCCCCGATGGTGATCTTGGGATCCACCCAGTGGACCACCAGGCCCACCGCGGCGGTGGTCACAATGACGGCACCTACCCCAAGGCGCAGGATAGGCGATATTGAGGTGCGGAAATCTTGCAGCGAGCTGGACAGCGTGGCCGAGTACAGCAACGGCGGCAAGACCACACCAAGGATCAACTCGGGTTCCACCTCCACCTCGTGCAGAGATGGGATGAACGATGCCGCCAGTGCTACCGCCAGCACCGCCAGCGGCGCGTTGAAGCCGAACTTGCGGGCCACTGCGGCGACGAGCACAGCGCAAAGCGTCACCGCGAAGATAGTGACGCCTCCCACGTGCCCCCTTCCGCGGGGTTGGTCCCCCGTCTACTGCCCAGTGTCGTCTGGATTCGCTGTGTCGTCCGGATTCGGTTCGCTGGTCTCTCCTGCCGGTTCGGTTGCGTCGGGGGGTGGCTGCTCGGCGTCCTCGTCGGGTGTCTCGGCGTCAGCCGGCGGAGATTCGCTGCCATCTGCCGGCGGCGTTTCGCCCTCGGCCTCAGCCGCGTCGCCGTCAGCCGGGGCTTCCTCGACCGTTACCCCTTCGGTGCCCTCCCCATCCAAGGTCACCTCGGTCGCCAATCCCTCACCGCGGGGTGCGATCGCCACAATGTCGACTACCACAGCCACGGCCTTGTATTGGTCTTGCTTGGCCGGGGTCAAAATCACCACGCGCGATCCCACCGGAACGCCGATCAGCCCGGAGAAGGCCGTGACGAGGTCCTCACCGGCGGTCGAGGAGATGTAATGCGGCTCGGTGCCGCCGGAGTTCTCCGCCCATTCCCACGTGTTGCCCGCGTTCTCACCGTCCCAGCCAACAGCCTTGTACTGAAGAATCGCGGTGTCCTGGTCTTTGACTTCCTCGCCGGTGCCTGTCGCGAGAACGGTGGCGGTGACGTATTCGGGAGCGGCCAGGCCACCTGGGACGGAGATTGTGGGCTCAGCGCCCAATTCGCCCACCACGGACACCGGCGCCGGTTCGGTGGCCGGCGTCGCGTCGGTCTGCGCCTCGGCGCCACGAGCGAACCGGGCCACGATGTCAACCACAAACACGATCACCGAGTCGGGTTCGATGCCCGCCGATTCGTTGCCTTCGATGCCATAGCCATCCGCGGGCGGAATCACTAGCAGCACGCGCGAATTGACCTTCTTGCCGACCAGACCGCGGTTCCAACCGTCGATAGGGGGCGCCGGGTAGCGGCCCAGCGTCATCGTGGTCGGCATGCCGTAGGGGTAGTTCTCATCGAACGCCTCGTTGACGCCCCAAACCTGGCCGCGGTAGTAGACGGTCACCGCGTCGAACGGCTGGATCTCCTCCCCGTCTCCCTCCACGATCACCTTGGACTGGAGGTCTTCTGGCGGGTCGATGTACGGGGACGGCGTGGGGCTCGGGCTCGGGCTGGTCCCATCCGAAGCGGCCTCGGCGCCTTCTGCGGCCGGGTCAAGCACGCCTTCGCTGGCGTCGCCTTCGGCAGCGGCCGCGTCGCCTTCGGTGGCCTCTCCCTCGGATGCGGTGCCAGCATCCGGGGCCGCCTCGCCGTCAGTCGCTGCCTCACCGTCAGTCGCGGGCGCTTCTTCAGCGCCGTCTTCCAGTACGGCATCGACCGCGGGGTCTGAGGCCGGTTCGGTCTCTTCCGGGCTCGGCGGCGGGGTGGCGCCGGGCTTCAGCGGGAAGGTGAGGGTTGCGTCCTTGGAGAATTCGCCTCCCACCTCGGGGAGTTTGTCGTCATCGACGGACACGCCAACGGCAACGGTGGGTTTGGGCGATTCGCTGGGCTCATCGCTGGGGGAACCGCAAGCGGTCAAGCCGACGCTGGCTGCCGCGAGCGCACTGACCACGGCGAACGGAACACGACGCACGGAGGAACTCCTGGGTTTGCGGGGCCGCCACC
>JAISBQ010000236.1 GCA_031266115.1 Bifidobacteriaceae bacterium | reverse complement strand
CTCGTCGCCCAGCAAGTCAGCGTGGTCGCGGTCATGTGGCTGGCGTTGCACAGGGGCGGCACCGGAGTGCTGCCCACCTACTCCTACACCCAGGCGATCTACGTGTTGCCGTATGCGGTGTTGGCGATTCCGCTGGTCACCGCCGCATTCCCGCGCATCGCCGCCCATGGTGACCGATTCGACGATGCCGCCCTACAGGCCACCGCCGCGGCCACCGGCCGGGCGGTGGCCGCCTCAGCCGTTCTCGGTGCGGCGCTCCTGGTCGCCGTGGCGCCTGCGGTGGGGCAGGTGTTCTCCACGATCGACCTGTCTGGACGGGTGGTGGGCTTGCCCGAGGCGTTGACGTGGTTCGCCCCCGGGTTGGTCGGATTCGCACTCATGGCACACACGACCCGAGTTCTGTACACGGTGGGGCACCCTCGACTCGCCGTGGGGTGGTCGGCCGTGGGGTGGCTCGGTGTTGCGGTCGCCAGTGCCGTCGCGGTGTTCGCCTGGACATCCAGCGGGCCGGACTCCGTGGGAGCGCTTCGGGGCCTGGGCGCCGGTTCGACCATCGGAATGACGATGGCGGCCGTCGGCCTGGTTGTCGCCGTGCGTCGAACCGTCGGGCCGGGCGCAGTAGGCGGTCTGGGGCGCACTCTCGCTATCGGCAGCGTCGCTGCCGCGTTTGCCGGTGTCGCCGGCCGCGCCACCGGCGCGGCCGTAGCGATCCGACTGGATGGGCATCGCGGTGGCTCGGGTTTGGCGCCTAAGGAGGTGCTCGACGTGGACGCCATCGCGAGCGTGGACGGGTGGGCCGCCCTAGCCGGTGGCGCGGCGGGCGCCCTGGTCGCGGCCGTCATCGTCGGTGCGATGATCGCGGCGGCCGACAGGTCAATCCTGAGCACCCTGCGTCACCTGTAGGGCCCTCGCGCCCAATCCCACCGTTCGGTGCCCTCGTCCCGCGCCTGCCGCGCCAAGCCCCGCCCCACCCGGGGCCCCGCCAGGCCCCGTCAGGCGCCCCCTCGCCTGACCCCGCCTCGCTTCGCCGAGCCCCATCTGGCCCTGCCGCCATCGTCCCGCGCGTCTGCCCCGTCAGGCGCCGCCCCGCCTGACCCCGCCTCGCTTCGCCGAGCCCCATCTGGCCCCGCCGCCATCGTCCCGCGCGTCTCGCCGCACTTGTCGCCGTGGACGAGCTTTCGCGCACCGCGCGTGCCCGTCGCCGCCGGCCCCCGAATCGCGGGAGAGCTTTCGCTTACTCAAACCTTCGCTACGCCCCCAATCTGGCCGGTACAGTGTGCGAGACCTCGCCGTCGTTGTGTGGGGTCCACCGTCGAGTGTGCGAGACCTCGCCCGAATCGCCGGAACGCTGGCTGCGGCGCCCGTCAGGGCGCTATGGGCTACCCTGTCCGGTGGCAACGGGGCTGGGTCTGCCCGCGTCCCCCACCTGGGCGACACGCTGTGCGTGGTCGTTGTTCGGTGGACGCGGCTGGCCTAGCGTGTTTCTCACGCAGGTGAGCAGGCAATTAACCCTCAACTTGAGCTTCATAGATTCCCGGAGGACCCAGTGGCGGCACCGCAGAACTACCTCGCAGTCATCAAGGTTGTGGGAATCGGTGGCGGCGGCGTGAACGCCGTTAACCGGATGATCGAATCGGGCCTCAAGGGCGTGGAGTTCATCGCCATGAACACCGACGCCCAGGCTCTGTTGATGTCGGATGCCGACGTCAAGCTGGACCTCGGCCGGGACCAGACCCGTGGTCTGGGCGCAGGTGCCGATCCGGAGATCGGTAGGCGCGCTACCGAGGAACACCAAGAAGAGATCGCCGAGGTCTTGAACGGCGCAGACATGGTGTTCGTGGCCGCGGGCGAGGGTGGTGGTACCGGCACGGGCGGTGCACCCATCGTGGCGCGGATCGCCCGGGAGCTGGGTGCGTTGACCATTGGCGTGGTCACTCGCCCCTTCCGCTTCGAGGGCCGGCGGCGCGAATCGCAGGCCGATTCGGGCATCCAGGCGTTGCGCACCGAGGTCGACACGCTGATCGTCATCCCCAACGAACGCCTCATGGAGATCTCCGACCCCGGCATCACCGTGCTCGAGGCCTTCCGGGCCGCTGACCAGGTGCTTCTGTCCGGTGTCCAGGGAATCACCGATCTCATCACGGTGCCCGGCCTCATCAACCTCGACTTCGCGGACGTCAAGTCCGTCATGCAGGGAGCGGGCTCCGCCCTCATGGGGATCGGATCGGCCCGCGGCGAGGACAGGACGGTCCGAGCGGCCGAGTTGGCCATCTCCTCGCCGCTGCTCGAAGCGAGCATTGAGGGTGCGCATGCCGCACTGCTATCCATTCAAGGCGGCTCGGACATGTCCCTGGCGGAGATCAACCAGGCAGCGAGCCTGGTCCGCGAGGCGGCCCATGACGACGCCAACATCATCTTCGGTTGCGTCATCGACGATGCGCTGGCCGACGAAGTCCGCGTCACCGTCATCGCCGCCGGCTTCGACCCGCCATCGATCAAGCCTCAGCCAGTGCCCGAGCCCGTGGCGGTGCCAGTCCAGCCTGTGGCCCCCCCGACCCAGGCGGCGCCGCTTCAGCGCGCCACCCTGCCACCTCCGGCCGCATCAGCGCCCGAGTTGCCGCCGCTTCCTCCCCGCCCGAAGGGCCCCGACGTCCTGATCCCGCCGCGTATTCAGCCGCTGCCATCGCGGACCCGCCCGTCCGTCGATCAGTCGGCACCGACCACCGCCCTGGACACTGGCCTACCCGTCTATGAGCAGGTGCGCAACCAGGGGTCCAGTGGGATCGACCTGGACGTTCCGGACTTCCTCAAGGAGTGAGGCCACAGGGCGAGTCCCTGCCGTCCGGCATCTACCCGGTCGATCTTGGCCCGCGTGTGCGCGGCGCGTTCACGCTGAGAGCAGCCGGATCTGCGCGTAGCGCGTCCACGCAGTCTGTGCTGCGCAGGTACGCGGGCGTCCCGGTGGCGACAGTCGCCCAGGTCCATGGCGCCGAGGTCGTCTGGGTGGATGCGCCACCCGAGGCGAGCGTCGAGCTCGCCGCCGCCGACGCGATCGCACTGTCGACGCCGGGCGTCGCGGCCGCCGTCCTCACCGCGGATTGTTTCCCCTTACTCCTTGCCTACGATGACGCCGCCCAGTCCGCGCCATCCGGCGCCTCCCGCCGCCTGTCACCTCTGGTCGCCGCCGTCCACGTGGGCCGCAGGGGTCTGTTCGCGGGGATCGTGCCGCGGGTGTGTGCCGAACTCCAGGCACGGGGCGCTGTGCCGCGGGGGATGAGAGCCGCTATCGGACCAGGGATCTGTGGAGCATGTTACGAGGTACCGGCCGATCTGGCCGATGAGGCGGCGAGAATCACGCCGGCCGCGCGAACTCACACGGTCCAGGGGACTGCCGGGATCGACATCGCCGCGGCGATCCGCGCGCAACTCACCGCGGCGGGGGTACGAGAGATCGCGGTGATGTCGCGGTGCACGTTCACGGACCAGGCGCTGTTCTCCTACCGTCGTGAAGGCGTGACGGCGGGTCGCCAGGCCGCGCTCATCCAGGTGTATGAGGGACACCGCGGGTTATCCACAGCTCGACCCGGCGACGGTTGACCACCGCGTGAGGGTTTCCGAGACTGGTCGGGCCCCAGCACTGGTCACGTTCGACCTGCCGACACTCTTCACGGGGTACGACACGCTGGTGACGTCGATTCACGTGGTGGGTCCGACGGTGTTTGCCGATGTCCTCGAGGGCGTCGCCGAGTCGCTGACACCGGTCAGCGCAACATCCGGGTGACGTGCAGCGCCACTGGAGATGGCGGCGGTGACCCTGCGACACGCCGCGTGTCGGTCCGCCATGGGAGCGACCAGAGGGCTAACGTCACGTAGGGGCCACTTCCCCGCCCTCATATGACCCATAAGGAGAGACTTCATGGCCGGACAGACGCGCCGCTTCCTCAGCACACTGGGTTTCGCTACAGATGGCGCCCTTGATGAGGAATGGACCGATGAACGAACGGAGGAGACCTTTGCCAATGTCACCCCCATCGGCTCGCACCGGAGGGCGGAGCGCACGCGGATCGAACCAGTGGCGGATGCCATGCACCGGATCGTGACGGTCCGTCCACGCATCTTCCGCGATGCGCGGACCGTCGGCGAGGCGTACCGCGAGGGCATCCCGGTCATTATGAATCTGACCGAGGCGACGGATGGGGATTCCCGTCGTCTGGTGGATTTCGCATCCGGGCTCGTTCTTGCACTCCACGGAAAGCTGGAGCGGATCACCCCGCAGGTTTTCCTTCTTTCTCCCGCCACTGTTGAGGTCACCGCTGAAAACGGAGACGGCAGGCGCAATTCCTACGACGGGAACTAGCGCGTGGCGCTGGTGGCCGCGATCCTCGCGGTCGCAGCACAGGTCTACCTCGGACTTCTCATGATCCGGCTGGTCCTGGAGTTGGTTGTTGCCTTCGCCAGGGCCTGGCGGCCACGCGGGGCACTCGCGGTTGCGGTGGAGTTGGTCTATACCATCACCGACCCCCCGTTGAGGCTGGCGCGACGGTATATCCCACCGGTGCGGATGGGGGCGGTTAGCCTCGACCTGGCCTTCGCGGTGGTGGTGCTCGTCACATCCATCCTTGCGTCGACGTTGGTCCGGTACGCAGTTCGATGGGGCGGGCTAGGATAAACCCGATCACCGGGCGACTCCGCTAGCGTGTACCCGAGCATGACGTCCGCTGGCCTTCCGACAAGTAGAGGTGAACCAAGCCATGGCGCAACTGACCGCTGACGATGTGGTCCTGAAGAAGTTCCAACCCACGAAGTTCCGCGAGGGGTATGACCAGGTCGAGGTTGACGACTTCCTGGACGAGGTCGCCGTGTCGATGCGGGCGCTCAGCGACGAGAACGAGAAGCTCAAGGCGCAACTGGCAACAGCGAACCAGCGCATCGACGAGTTGAGCCGTACCGGCTCCGCGGTAGATCAACCCACCATCATCGCACCCCCCCTGCCCCCGGAACCGGAGCTGGCTGCTCCACCTCTCGGAGGCAAAGACATCGCTCCCGAGCCGGCCTCCGCCAGCGGGATGCTCGCCCTCGCCCAGAAGCTCCACGACGAATACGTGCGTGCCGGGCAGGAAGAGGGCGATCAGATCCTCAACGACGCCAAGGCGAAGGCCGCGGGGATCGTCCGCGAGTCCGAGGAAGCCTCGGCGCGCACCCTGTCCAAACTGGAACAGGACCGTGCCCTCCTCGAGCGCAAGATCGACGAGTTGCGCATCTTTGAGCGCGACTACCGCACACGCCTGAAGACTTACCTGGAGAACCTCCTCGCCGATGTGGAGGGCAAGGTCGCTGGCGCACCCGGTCAAGGGGGATGGGATGCCGGGCGGTCGGACGCCCAGCGTCAAGGCTCGCAGCTAGGTGGATGACTCGAGTGCCATCCACCGTTGAGGGCTTCGATGCGGCCAGGACGGCGGCGCGCCTTCCCGTCAGGGCCGGGGAGTCCCGTTGGGTGGCCCCAGAGGTCGTGGCGGTCTACAGAGATCTCCAGGCCGATCTGACGCGCCTGCAAGGTGAGGTGACCGAGGCGAATGCCGACCTTGAGGATCTCCTCGACGATCCGGGTGGGGCCGGGGACGATCAGGCGGACACCGGTTCGCGCGCCCTGGAACGCGAACAGGCATTGACCATGGTCAACACGTTGCGGGACATGATTGTCCACACGGAGTTGGCGTTGGCCCGGCTGGTAGCCGGCACGTTCGGCGTCTGTGAGTCCTGCGGCGAACCCATCGGCAAGGCCCGCGCCCAAGCGTTCCCCCGCGCGGTCCTGTGCGTCGCGTGCAAACAACGCGAGGAACGGCGCTGAGCCGGTCGTTGGGCGGCGCCGCGAAGCCTTCGCGCCACGGGCAGCGACACGCGCGATGGTGGCTGACGCTCGTCGGCGCCGCGGTGTTAGCCGGCATCGACCAGGCGACGAAGGCGTGGGCTCTGGGCGCGCTCGCGGACGGCCAAACCATCCCGTTGATCGGCCACGCCGTGCGGCTGCATCTGACCTTTAACGGCGGTGGCGCCTTTTCGCTGGGCACCGGCGCCACGTGGTTCTTCACCGCCGTGACGCTGGCTGTGATCGTCGGTGCCATGATCGCGCTCCCCCGACTGGCGTCCTGGCCATGGCTGGCGGTTGCGGCCCTAGTCGTGGGCGGGGGGATCGGTAATCTCGCGGACAGAATGGTCCGGGCCCCCGGCGTCGGGATTGGGCAGGTGGTGGACTTCATCGCGTACGGCGATTGGTTCATCGGGAACGTGGCGGACATCGCCATCGTCCTCGGGGTTGGTCTGGTGATCGTGCTGACCCTCCTCGGAGTGCCGCCCTTCTCCCACCGAACCGACGATGACGCCCCCCACCTCGGGGGTGAGACACCGGCATGAGTGAATCACGGACCGTCTTTGTCCCCGACGGGCTGGCGGGCGAACGGGTCGATGTCGCCGTAGCCCGGCTGCTGGGACTGTCGCGAGCGAAGGCGGCCGAACTGGCGCACGAGGGGCGAGTCGAGGTCGATGGCGCCGTGACTGGCAAGTCGCACCGCCTCCACGGTGGGGCGATGATGACGGTCGAATTGCCCCCTCCGCCGGGCCAGCCCACGGCGGCCGAGGCGGTGCCCGGGATGACGATCGTGTATGACGATGATGACATCGTCGTGGTGGACAAACCCGTAGGGGTCGCTGCGCATTCCTCGCCTGGCTGGTCGGGGCCCACGGTAGTGGGTGCGCTGGCGGCGGCCGGATTCGGGATCGCGACGTCGGGAGCACCGGAACGTCAGGGGATTGTGCACCGGCTCGACGTGGGAACGTCGGGGCTCATGGTGGTCGCCAAGACGGACCGCGCCTACCCCGGCCTCAAACGGGCGTTCAAGCGGCGCGAGGTGACCAAGGTGTATCTCGCTGCGGTCCAGGGACACCCCGATCCATTGGTGGGAACCATCGAGGCACCGATCGGACGCCACCCGTCACGGGAGTTCAAGTTCGCGGTGCGTAGCGGCGGCAAGGCGTCGGTCACCCACTACGAAGTGGTTGAAGCGTTTCGCGGTGCGTCGGTAGTGCGTGTCCACTTGGAAACCGGCCGCACACACCAGATCAGGGTGCATTTTTCCGCCATCGGCCACCCTCTGTTGGGGGACCCCACCTATGGTGCCAACCCGCTCTTGGCGGCGGAATTGGGGCTGGATCGCCAGTGGCTCCACGCCGGACACCTCTCGTTCACGCACCCCGTGAGCGGAGATCCGGTCGAGGTCGCATCACCCGTTCCCGAGGATCTCGCTGCGGCACTCGATCGGCTGCGCGAGGTCTACTCCTGACCCCGCGAGCCGCGCCCGTCCCTTCGCCCGCCAAGTCCTAGACTGGCCCGCGTGTCAGGAGGAGCCTCGTCCGATTTCGCTCACCTCCACGTCCACACCGAATACTCGATGCTCGATGGTGCGGCCCGAATCAAGCCGCTGCTGGCCAGGGCAAACGAGCTTGGGCAAACGGCGTTGGCCATCACCGACCACGGCTACATGTTCGGGGCGTATGAGTTTTGGACCGAAGCACGGCGGGCGGGAGTCAAGCCGATCATCGGCCTGGAGGCTTACCTGACGCCAGGAACGGCCCGCCGAGACCGGACCCGGGTGACGTGGGGCGATGGCGGCCAAGAGGACGTGTCCGGCGGCGGCGCCTACACCCACATGACCCTGTGGGCCAAGGACACCGCCGGCATGCACAACCTGTTCCGCATGGCGTCCCTCGCGTCCATCGAGGGATTTTTCTTCAAACCGCGCATGGACCGGGACCTGTTCCACACCTACGCGAAGGGGCTGATGGGGACCACGGGCTGCCCGTCCGGCGAGGTCCAGACCCGGCTGCGGCTTGGCCAATACCCCGAGGCGGTGCGGGCGGCCGGGGAGTATCAGGACATCCTCGGGCGGGACAACTACTTCGTCGAGATCATGGATCACGGGATCGATATCGAGCGCCGGGTGATCAGCGACCTGATCCGCCTCGCCAAGGACATCGGTGCTCCGCTCGTCGCCACGAACGATCTCCACTACACCCATCGCGACGATGCCGCCTCGCACGATGCGCTGTTGTGTGTCCAGGTGGGCAAGACCATCGAAGACCCAGCGCGGTTCCGGTTCGACGGCGACGGCTATTACCTCAAGTCCGCCGCCGAGATGCGGGACTTGTGGCGGGAGCTGCCCGAGGCCTGTGACTCGACTCTCGCCATCGCCGAGGCATGCAACGTCGAGTTCACCGAGTCCGAAGGCATGTTCATGCCCCGGTTCGCGGTCCCGCCAGGTGAGGACGAGACCTCATGGTTCGTCAAGGAGGTTGAGCGGGGTCTCGTGCAGCGTTTCCCCGCGGGGGTGCCCAGTGAGGTCCGTGCACAGGCGGAATACGAGACGGGCGTCATCGTCGGCAAGGGCTATGCCGGGTACTACCTCGTGGTGGCGGATTTCATCGCCTGGTCCAAGAGCCAGGGGATTCGTGTGGGGCCGGGACGTGGATCGGGGGCCGGGTCGATGGCGGCCTACGCCTTGGGGATCACTGAACTCGACCCGCTCAAGCATGGGCTGATCTTCGAGCGGTTCCTCAACCCCGAGCGCCCCAGCCTGCCCGATTTCGATGTGGACTTCGACGAGCGTCGGCGGGGCGAAGTGATCCGGTACGTCACCGAGAAGTACGGTGCGGATCACGTCGCCCAGATCGTCACCTATGGCACCATCAAGGCGAAGCAGGCCGTCAAGGACGCGGCGCGTGTGCTCAGCTACCCGTTCTCCGTCGGCGAACGACTCACCAAGGCGATCCCTCCGCCCGGCCAGGGCAAGGACATGGGCTTGGCCGCCATCTTCAACCCGAGTGACGAGCGGTACGCCGAGGCGGCGGAGTTCCGGGGGATCGTCGAGACCGACCCGGATGCCGCACGGGTGGTCACCACGGCACGCGGGCTCGAGAACCTCGTGCGCCAGTGGGGTGTGCACGCGGCCGGGGTCATCATGTCCTCCGCCCCCCTCATGGACATCATCCCCGTCATGCAGCGCGAGCGGGACGGGGCCATCATCACCCAGTTCGCCTACCCCCAGTGCGAGGCGTTGGGGCTGGTCAAGATGGATTTCCTCGGGCTGCGCAACCTGACCATCCTCGACGATGCGCTGGCAAACATCGTCCTCAACGGCGGGCCGCGGATTGTCCTAGAGGAGCTACCTCTCGACGACGCCGCCACCTACGAGCTGCTCTCCTCGGGCGAGACTCTCGGGGTGTTCCAGCTCGACGGCGGCGGCATGCGGACCCTGCTGCGCCAGCTGCGGCCGGACAACTTCGAGGACATCTCGGCGGTGCAGGCGCTGTACCGGCCGGGTCCCATGGGTGCGGATTCGCACACCAACTATGCCCTGCGCAAGAACGGCCACCAGCCCATCACCCCACTGCACCCGGACCTCGCCGAGGCCCTCGATCCCATCTTGTCCGGCACCTATGGGCTGATCGTCTACCAGGAGCAGGTGATGGAGATTGCCCGCGAGCTGGCCGGGTATACACTGGGCGAAGCCGACATGCTGCGCCGGGCGATGGGCAAGAAGAAGAAGGCGATCCTTGACGCCAACTTCGTGCCGTTCTCCGAGGGAATGCGTGCCCACGGGTTCTCCGACGCCGCGATCACCGCCCTGTGGGACACCCTGGTCCCGTTCTCGGACTATGCCTTCAACAAGGCACACTCTGCCGCCTACGGTCTGGTCTCCTACTGGACCGCCTACCTCAAGGCCCATTTCCCGGTCGAGTACATGGCCGCCTTGTTGACCTCCGTCAAGGGCGACAAGGACAAGTCCGCGGTCTACCTTGCGGAATGCCGCCGGATGGGCATCACGGTCCTCGGGCCGGAGGTCAACTCCTCCGCCGCGACCTTCACACCGGCCGGTTCCGATATCCGGTTTGGGCTGTCCGCGGTGCGCAACGTGGGGGAGAACGTCGTCGCGGGAATCGTCGCGGCTCGTGAGGCCAAGGGCGCCTACACGTCGTTCCATGACTTCCTCGACAAGGTGCCGGCCCACGTGTGCAACCGGCGTGTGGTGGATTCCCTTATCAAGGCTGGGGCCTTCGACTCGTTCGCCCACCCGCGCCGCGCCCTGCACGCGATTCACGAGGAGGCGTTGGACGCCATCGTCGGGGTGAAGCGCAACGAGGCACGCGGGCAGTTCGACCTGTTTGGGGACCTTTCGGGAGGTGAACCCGCGGTGGGCGGTCTGGCGATCGCCGTTCCGCTCCTGCCCGAATGGAGCAAGGACCAGGTGCTCGCCTTCGAGCGAGACATGCTCGGGTTGTACGTGTCTGACCACCCGCTGCGCGGGCTTGAGCGGGCGTTGGCGGGCGCGGCAACCCACAGTGTCGCCGCGCTATCGATGGACGATGGCGTCGCCGATGGAACCGTGGTGACCGTCGCCGGGCTGCTCCACGGCATCGTGCGCAAGGCCTCGAAGGCCGGCAAGCTGTACGCCGCCGCCGTCGTGGAGGACATGGACGGCGAGGTTGAGGTGATGTTTTTCGCGAAGCTCTATGAGCAGGTGGCGCCGGATCTACGCGAGGACGCCATCGTCGCCGTGACCGGGAGGGTGAACCGGCGGGACGATAGCCCGGTGGTGTTCGCCTCGGCCCTGCGCGTGCTGCCGCTCACGGCTGTGGCCGAGGGTGAACCCGTCCAGATCACCCTGCCCTCCCACCGGGTCACCGCGACCTTGGTCTCGACCCTGCGTGGGGTCCTGCGCGACCATCCGGGATCCACCGAGGTACACGTCAGGGTGACGGGTCCACACGGTGACACCGTGCTGAGGTTGCAGGACGCCTTCTGGGTCGAACCCTCAGGGGCGCTGTTCGGCGACCTGCGGGCGCATCTCGGCAACCACTGCGTGGCGCGGTAGGCGATGGGCGTGCCAGGCACACAGCGACTTCGCCGCGAACCGTGGCGGGATCGATGGCGGCCGGCACGGTTCGGGTGGAGTCGAGGTCAGAAGGCTGGTTGGCGTCGACCCGGCTGGCTGCGGCGTGTAGGTCGGCGCGGGTTGGTTGCCGGGCTGGCGGGCAGCCTGATGGTGGTCGGAGCGACGCCCGCGGCACGGGGTGGCGAGAGCGCGGACGGCAGGGTTTCGGCGGTGCGGGGTGGTGAGGTTTCGGCGGCACGGGTTGGCGAAGGTGCGGTGGTCAGCGCGGCACCCCCGGCGTGGGGTGGCGAAGGTGCGGTGGCCGGCGGGGGGTGGCTGGCGGCATCGTCGGGGAGAATCGGACGGGTCGAGGTCGAGGTGACCCGCCGATACACGCTCGCATTCGATGCGCTCGCGAACCTGAACGCCCAGCGCGCTGATCTGGGCTTGGACCCCGTCACCATGGATCGCGACCTGCTCGAACACGCGATGCGGCGGGCCGCGGAGAGCACGGTGCGGTGGGGTCACGTCCGGCCCAACGGGCGGGAGTGGGCGACGGCGGTCCCCCCGCGCCACAAGGAACGTTGGTGGGCCGAGAACCTCGCCGCCGGGTACCCCACGGCATCTGAGGCGATGGACGCGTGGATGACCTCGTCGGTTCACCGCCCGCACATCGTGGATTCGCGGGCACGCAGCGTGGGGATCGGCGTGGTGGCGGTCGGGTCCACGGTCTACTGGACGCAGTGGTTCAGCGCGAGTGCGCCGAAGGAGGTGGCGCCCGCGCCGGACGGCCCGGCCACCACTGCGGTGAGGTTCCTGACCAGCGGATTTACCCTGCGCCTGCGCGCCGAGCCCGCCGAGGAGCTCGCGGTGGGTGACACGGCGCGCCTCGTGGCGCGGCTGCGTGGACCCGAATCGTTCAAGCGTGCGGTGGTGGCGGCCGGATCGTTGGCTTATGCCTATGACGCTGACGGCGTGGCGCGCGTGTCGGGCGACGGCGTCCTGACCGCGCTGGCCAGCGGCGACGTCACCGTCACGGCGTCAGTGCCGGGGGCGCCGAATCTGACGGCGTCGGTGTCGGTGAGGGTCATAGGCGGAGGCGTGGGCGCGCCGGCCGGCGAGGGACCGGTGGGCGCCCCGGCCGCTCCTGGCGGAGTGAAGGCCGCCGGGGGAGCATCGAGGCTGACCGTCCGCTGGCGCGCCGTCGGCGGCGCGAGCGGATACACGGTCGCCTACCGGGTCAAGGGCGCACGGGCGTGGAAGACCGCCACCACCAAGGCGCCGGCCCACTCGCGCGTCCTGAAGAAGCTGCGGACGGACACCCGCTACCAAGTGCGCGTCCGCACAGTCGTGACGGCACACGGCACCACGGCGCTGTCCCGCTGGAGCCGCGTGGCAGGCGCCCGCACCCGATAGTTGCATCGAGATAGTCGGATACCAGGTTCCGCAGGGGTGTCAGTGAATCGAGATAGTCGAATACCAGCCTACGATGCCGGGAATCGGGCCTCGCGGGCGGCGGAAGCCTGGTATTCGACTATCTCGATGTCCGGGCGTGGTGCCGAAGCATGGTATTCCGCTATCTCGATGCAGATCCGGGCTACGACGGCGCTGGATAGGCGCCGTCGTCGCTGGCTGGCTGCCGCGTCTTGCGGGGTCTGATCGCTCCCACCAGATGCGCGCGGTCGAGCGCCACGTGTTCAGCAGTGCCCTGGCGGCCCGTGGGGACGTGTGCACTATGCTCGGCCGCGTGATGCGACGCATTGACCTGCGCGGATGGACCATCGACTCCAGCACCCTGGCCCACGTCTTGCCGCGGGCAGCGCTGGACATCACCGCCGCCGCGGACCAGGTGAGGCCCGTTGTCGAGGCTGTGCGCGCACGGGGCGCCGCCGCGATCGCCGAGTTCACCGAGAGGTTCGACGGGGTGCGCCCCGCGTCGTTGGCGGTACCTCGCGGCGCGATGCGCGCCGCCCTCACCGCGATGGACGCCTCGTTGCGCGAGGCGTTGACCGAGGCGATCACCCGCACCCGGCGTGTCCATGCGGCCCAGGTCCCCACGGGCGGAACCGTTCAGGTGACCGATGGCGGCCGTGTGACCCAACGCTGGATTCCGGTCCGGCGAGTCGGGCTCTACGTGCCCGGTGGCCTCGCGGTCTACCCGTCGAGCGTGGTGATGAACGTTGTGCCCGCCCAAGAGGCCGGCGTGTCCTCGATCGCCGTCGCGTGCCCGCCACGGAAGGATTCGGCCGGGTGGCCTCACGCGTCGGTCCTAGCCACCTGTGAGCTGCTGGGTGTTCACGAGGTGTATGCCGTGGGTGGTGCGCAGGCCATCGCCATGCTCGCCCATGGCGTGACCGACGATGCCGGCCGCCGGCTCGTCGAGCCCGTTGACGTGATCACGGGGCCGGGCAACGTCTGGGTGCAGGCGGCCAAGCGCCTGGTCATGGGCACGGTGGGGATCGATGCCGAGGCCGGGCCGACAGAGATCGCGATCCTCGCCGATGCTGGAGCCAACCCCGATTATGTCGCGGCCGATCTGGTGTCCCAGGCCGAGCACGATCCGCTCGCGGCCTCGGTTCTCATCACCAACTCGCCGGACCTGGCCGATGCCGTGGACAAGGCGGTGGCGCGCCGCAGCGCCGCGACACTCCACGCGGAGCGTGTCGCCGTCGCGCTGACGGGACCCCAGTCGGGAATCATTCTGGTGGACAGCCTCGACGCGGGGCTCTGCGTGGTCAACGCGTACGCCGCGGAGCATCTGGAAATCCAGACCGCACACGCGGCCGATGTAGCGCGCAGGGTTCATTCGGCGGGCGCCATCTTTGTGGGACCGGCATCGCCGGTCCCGTTGGGCGACTACCTCGCCGGCTCCAACCACGTGTTGCCCACAGGCGGCACGGCCCGGTTTGCCTCAGGCCTGAACGCGACATCGTTCCTCAAGTCCGTCCAGCAGATCGACTACACCGTGGCTGCGCTGGCCGAGGCCACCGAGGCGTTGGAGGTCCTATCCCGCGCCGAGGACCTTCCGGCCCACGGTGAGTCGGCGCGGGCCCGCTCCCCGGGGGTCCACAAGCCGCCGAGTTGAGCGTTCGAGTCCTCAAACAGCCGGATTCGCGACCCGAACCCTCAACTCGCCGCTCTCCGGAGAATCCTCGCCTCCGCGGTGCTTCACGACGAGGGTCGGGAGTGGGTCCGCGAAGACTCTGCTCATACGACAGGGACCCGAACACCAAGGCCCTCTAGGATTGGTGCCCGTGCCGCCTCGCCTACCGATCCGCCCGGACCTCGCCGAGGTCGAGCCGTACGGCGCGCCGGTGCTTGCGGTCCCGGTGCGGCTGAACGTCAACGAGAACCCCTGCCCTCCTCCACCCGAGGTCGTCACAGCGGTGACCGCGGCCGTCGGGGAGGCTGCTGCCGGCCTCAATCGCTACCCCGACCGAGAATTCTTGACCCTGCGCGGCGCGCTTGCCGAGTACCTGGGGCGCGAGGCCGACGCCCCGTGGCTGACCGCCGGGCACCTGTGGGCGGCGAACGGCTCCAACGAGATCATGCTTCACGTGTTCCAAGCGTTCGGAGGTCCCGGCCGGACCGCAGTGTCCTTCACTCCGACGTACTCGATGTACCCGCAGTACGCCCGTGATACATACACGCGGTGGGTGACAGCACCCCGGCGTGCGGACTTCACCCTGGATCTGACCACCGCGCTCGGGGTGATAGATCGCGAACGTCCTAGCGTCATCGTCCTCGCGAGTCCCAACAACCCCACTGGCACAGCACTGCGGCTTGACGAGATCGAGGCTCTCGCTCGGGCGACGGTGGGACCAGGGGGAGAGGCGAGCGCTGTCGTCGTTGTCGACGAGGCCTACGCGGAGTTTCGCCGACCAGGCACGCCTAGCGCCGTGGAATTGGTGCCCACGTACCCGCACCTCGCGGTGGCGCGGACCATGTCGAAGGCCTTCGCGTTCGCCGGCGCACGGGTCGGATACCTGGCGGCCGCGCCGGACATGGTCGACGTGCTGCGAGTGGTACGGCTGCCCTACCATCTGTCCACGCTCACGCAAGCGGCGGCGCTCGCGGCGCTGCAGCACGCCGATGTGTTGCTTGGGGGGGTCGCGGCCTTGCGCGACGCCCGCGATCGGCTGGTCCTCGACCTGCGCAGCCGTTCCGACCCCGTCACAGGCCGGCCCCTGGAGGTGGCGGAGTCCGACGCTAACTTTGTCCTGTTCGGGACCTTCACGGATAGGAATGCCGTGTGGCGGGCGCTGGTTCGCGATGGTGTCCTGATCCGCGAGGTCGGTCCCACGGGCTGGTTGCGAGTCTCGGTGGGGACCTGCGAGGAGAACACCGCCTTTCTCGCCGCACTCGACCACGTCTTATCAACCGCGGAGGTTTCCCGATGACCGCTTCTCCATCCCCGCCCGCCCCGACCCCGGCCCGGAACTCGGCCCCGACGCCGGCTCCTTCGCCGACCCGCAGCCGAGCCCGCACCGCCACCATCTCGCGGGCCACCAGCGAATCCTCGGTGCGCGTGTCCGTGAACCTCGACGGCACAGGCGCGTGCGAGATCGAGACCACCGTGCCGTTCTACAACCACATGCTGGACGCTTTCGCTCGGCATTCGGGCATCGACGTCGCGATCCAGGCGTCGGGCGACACCCACATCGACGTCCACCACACCGTGGAGGATGTCGCCATCGCCCTCGGCGAGGCGCTGCGCGAGGCACTCGGCGACAAGACCGGCATCAGCCGGTTCGCCGACGCCACCGTCCCCCTGGACGAGGCCCTGGCCCATGCGACCGTGGACGTGGCGGGCAGGCCGTACTTTGTTCACAGCGGCGAGCCAGAAGGACAGGCATATCACCTGATCGGCGGCCATTTCACGGGATCGTTGACCGGACACGTTCTCGAGTCGATCGCCATGCACGGAGGAATCTGTCTGCACATGCGCGTGCTGGCCGGTCGCGACCCGCACCACATCGCCGAGGCTCAGTTCAAGGCGCTGGCCAGGGCGCTGCGAGCGGCCGTGGCGGTGGACCCGCGCGTTGTCGGGGTCCCTTCCACCAAGGGTGCGCTGTGAGTGAAGACCCCGCCGGGTGGGACGCGATGTGGGCCGGCCCGCCGCAGCCGGAGCCACGCGCGCTCATTCTGACGCCGATGCCCCTCGCCGCGCCGGCTGCCGCCCTGTGCGCCATCGCCCACGTGGCGGGCGTCGCGGTGCCTTCGCCGGTGGGGGCGGTGCTGGTGCTGGATGACGCCGAGGAGCAGTCCGCGCACGATGCCGGGCGCACCCTGTCCACCGCGATGGTCGGCGCCGCTGTGGTGCTGCTCCGTCGTGGGCCCTCAGAGGATCCGGCGGCCGCCGATGTCCAGGTCTATCACTACCAAAGGGGGATGCGCACCCCTGCGTCGGCTCCAGGCCTGGTGTTGGCGAACCTGCCGGTCGAGGTCGAAGACCTGCTGCTTGCCGGGCTTGATGCGCGCGACGTCACCGGGGCCGTCGATGCGACGGCGTTGAGCGAGGAGGCGGCTGCGCGGATCCTCGATGTTGCCGCAAGCGCGGCACCAGGGATGCCGCACGGCGAGTATCACGGGGGTGACGACACGTGACGGCGATGGTCCGCGTCGCCGCCAACCAGCACCGGCCCGTCTGGGCGGTGCGGCGTAGGAGTACCTGGATTGGTCGGCAATGACGGCCCCGCGTGTGGTGGTGCTCGACTATGGATTCGGTAACGTGCGCTCGGTGCTCCGCGCGGCGATCCGCGCCGGGGCCGACGCCGAGCTGACCGATTGCCTGGCCGCTGCGGAAGCGGCGGACGGGCTGATTGTCCCCGGCGTCGGTGCATTCGCGGCTGTGGTCCACGCGCTGGAGGCCGTCGGCGGCCCGCGGATCATCGAGCGTCGACTCGCCGGCGGCCGTCCCGTGTTGGGGATCTGTGTCGGCATGCAGGTGATGTTCGCCGCAGGTGAGGAGCACGGCATGTCGAGCGAGGGGCTTGGGCAGTGGCCCGACACGGTCACGCTGCTGCCGGCCCCCATAGTCCCCCACATGGGATGGTCGCCCATCGAGGTCCCAGCCGGCTCGACGATGTTCGCGGGTATCGCTGACCAGCGGTTCTACTTTGTCCACTCCTACGCGGCCCAGTCGTTCGCACTCTCCGACGAGGGCACACCGCGCTTTCCCGCGCCCGTGGTCACTTGGGCCGAGCACGGCGGCCCGTTTGTCGCCGCTGTCGAGAATGGACCCCTGTGGGCCACACAGTTTCACCCAGAAAAATCGGGAGACGCAGGCGGGCGTCTCTTGCGCAACTGGATGGGGACCTTGCCCCGCACGGGGTGAGGGGCGCCATCGTCCGCTGATCACCGAACCGAAAGGCAACACACCATGTCATCACGCCTGGAACTTCTGCCGGCCGTCGATGTCGCTGGTGGCCAGGCTGTCCGCTTGGTCCAAGGCGCCGCCGGGACCGAGACCGACTATGGCGACCCGCTGGCCGCAGCGATGGAATGGCAACGTGGGGGAGCCCGATGGGTGCACCTGGTGGACCTGGATGCTGCGTTCGGGCGAGGGTCCAATGCGGCGCTGCTCGAGGCGGTGATCGCGGCGTTGGATGTGCGGGTGGAACTGTCGGGCGGCATTCGGGACGACGCCTCCCTGCGGCGAGTCCTCGCCACTGGCGCCAAGCGGATCAACCTCGGCACCGCGGCGTTGGAGGACCCGGACTGGACGGCCCACGTGATCGCCCGCCACGGGGAGCGGATCGCGGTCGGACTCGATACGCGCGACGGCGTGCTGGCTGCGCGCGGTTGGACATCGCAGGGAGGTGACCTGTGGGAGGTTCTGGCCCGGTTGGAGCGCGACGGATGCCCCCGGTACGTGGTCACCGATGTGACCAGAGACGGGACGATGGCGGGCCCCAACCTGGACCTCCTGCGCGACGTGTGCGCGCGGACCGACGCGCCCGTGGTGGCCAGCGGCGGTGTAGCCACGCTGGACGATCTGGCGGCCCTGCGGGAGTTGGTGCCACTGGGGGTGGAAGGTGCGATCGTCGGCAAGGCGCTGTACGCCGGCAGCTTCACGCTCGCTGAGGCGCTGGATGTGGCGGGCTGGCGCGAGTGATGTGACCCCGCGGATCTGTGGGTGTTCAGGGCGCCGGGAGGATATTGGGACTGGAGTCGTCTGAGAAGCGCAGGATCGAGAAGTGGCGGCGATCCAGCGTGAGCACGTCCCGCGTCCGGTACGCCTCCCCGAGGACGATCAGCGATGCATCGGTCAACCCAATGCGCTGATCTCGAAAGCGTCGCATCACCTCCAACGCGGCCGTGAGCCGCGGCGGCGGCATGGTCGCGAGTTCCCAGCTACCGCTGGCGAATTCCCCGATGACCTCCTTTTCGGCCCGCGGCCCATGGCGGTCCAGGATCAGGTAGTCGAGTTCTGCCAGGACGTAGGGCGACACCACCATCGGAGCACTGGACCCCTCGATGGCCGCGGCTGTCCGCCGGTGGTGCGGATCGGAACGGTCGAACAGCGCGAGCAGAGCGCTGGTGTCGACAATCACGACTGTCCGAAGCCGTCTGCGAGGAGTTCGTCTACCCGGTCGCTGATCGGATCTCCGCTGGCGTAGAGCCCGACTCTCGGGCGACGTGGCATGGGTGGCACCCCTCGCTCAATGGCCTCGCGGATGATCGCCACGTCGCTGCTCCCGGCCGTGATTGCCGCGTTCCTCACCCGCGCCCTCAAGTCATCCGGCAGGTAGATGGTGGTCTTGTGCATGCCATACATCATGCCATACATCCCGGCTGCCGCGCGGCCTGGATCCAGTGCGGGCGCGAGCGATGCATCGCGAGCTTGGGCGTTCGTGACCGCCTTCGACAGGTGCGCGGGGTCACGCCGGGTTCCGCGACGCGCGGCTGCGGCGAGGTTTCGCACACCATCCGGTCTGACCGGACCCTGCTCAGATATCGAGTGCGAGCTTTCGCACACGAATTGACGCGGAATCGGCACCTTTGCGCCCTTACGGTGTGCGAAAGCTCGCGCGGACGATGTCGGTCCCACGTCTTCGTGTGCGAAACCTCCCGCGTGTGCCACCTCACGGCTATAGTCGTGACGGTCCTGACGTCCAGTCCACGAGGTTGACGATGATCGGTTGAGGTTTGCCGTCCCGCCGCGCCGCAGGCGCAGTCGCGGATGTGCCCACCGCCCACTCCCGAGCGGAAGAACCTCACGATGTCATCTCATCGCACCCGCGCGACCATTGCCGCCAACGCACTCACCTTCACGTGGCCGGATGGCGCCCCCGTCATCGCCTCGGCCACCTTCGCCTTCGACGGGGGAACTACCGGCCTGGTGGGCGCTAACGGGTCGGGCAAGTCCACCCTGCTGCGCCTTCTTGCTGGCAGACTCACCCCGACCTCTGGCACGGTCCACCACTCGGGTCACCTCGCGTACCTCCCCCAAGATGTCGCTCTGGCCGCCAATGCCGACCTCGCCGCGGTCCTCGGCGTCGCGCACGTGCTTCGGGCGGTGGAGCGGATCGAGGAGGGAGATGCGGACGAGTCCTTGTACGGCATCGTCGGTGAGGACTGGGACATCGATACGCGGACGATGGCGGCCCTCGCGACCGTAGGCCTCAGCCACTTGGCCGCGCCAGCAGGGACCCATGGTCCACCTACCCGAGAACCCGACCTGACAGTTGCGGATCGGTCTGGCGCTGCGGTGGATGCGGCCCGGAGGATGCTGCACCGGCGGGTCGGGACGGTCAGCGGCGGTGAGGCCACGGCGCTGGCGCTCGCTGCGTGCTTGCTGGAACGGCCGGACGTGCTGCTGTTGGACGAACCGACCAACAATCTCGACCGGTCGGGCCGTGAGCGGGTGCATGACCTGGTGCGTACGTGGCGGCGCGGGACGCTCGTCGTGGTGTCGCACGATCGGGAGCTGCTGGAATTCGTGGACCAGATCGCCGACCTGCGCGCTGGGTCGCTGACACTGTACGGGGGCGGATGGTCGGCCTATCGCGAAGCTGTCGATGCCGAGCGGGCGGCGGCGCGGGCCGCCCTGCGGACGGCCGAATCTGCCGCCCGCCGGGAGCAACGCGAACGTCGCGAGGCGGAGACCACGTTGGCCCGGCGGCGCGGTTACGCCAAGGCGACTCGGGCCCAGGCCCGCTACCCGAAGATCGTGGCGAACGCACGGCGCCGCGAGGCGGAGGTCTCTGCGGGCAAGTTGCGCGGGGTGCACGAGGATCGCGAGGCTTCGGCACGGGCTCGGGTCGAGGCCGCCCAGGCAGCTGTCCGGGACGATGACCCCATTCGTCTTGAGCTGCCCGCGACAGCGGTGCCGGCTGGTCGGACCGTGCTGGAACTGCGCAGTGTGATCCTCCCGCTCAACGTGCGTCCCCGGACGCTGGTCGACATCGCGGGTCTGTCCGGCCCCGACCCGGATATGGGCGGGCCAGGATCCGTGGTCGGTGAATTCGACTCCGCCACCGGTCCCGCGGGCGCTGCGCCGGACGATTCACGCGAGTCGCCCGCCGCCCCCGGTGGGCCGGATTCCGGAGGGATGAGCGGACGAGCCCACCGGACTCCTTCTGACTCACCTCCTGGCTCACCTTCTGACTCACCTTCTGACTTGCGCGCCGGCATCGACCTGGTCATCGCAGGTCCTGAGCGCATCGCCCTGACCGGCGCAAACGGCAGCGGTAAGACGACGATGTTGAACGTCATCGTCGGGGTGTTGACGCCCGTGGCGGGGACCGTGCGGCGGGGGGTTCCCGCCCGGATGCTGCCTCAACGGCTGGATGGGTTGGCCGGCTCCGCGTCGGTCTTCGACAACGTCCGGGACGCTGCGCCGGACGCGTCACCCCAGGCGATTCGCGCCGCCCTGGCCCGCTTCGGGTTTGGTGGCGGCGGCGTGGATCGGCCGGCTTCCGCGCTGTGTGGGGGCGAACGGTTCCGGGCCACGCTGGCGACGATTCTCCTGGCGACACCCGCCCCGCAGCTACTGATTCTCGACGAACCCACCAATTCTCTCGACGTGTCGAGCGTCGCTCAGCTGGTCAGCGCGCTGGAGAGCTATCAAGGCGCACTGATCGTCGCCAGCCACGACATGGCGTTCCTCCGCGAGTGTCGCCTCACGCGCTGGCTCGCGCTGGACGCGCCGGGTGCGCTCCCGCGACGGTGAGGTTTCGGGACGGTGCGCTCCCGCGACGGTGAGGTTTCGCGCATCACCGGTGCTCTCGCGTTCACCGAGGGTGAGCCTTCGCACACTTCCAGGCTCTCCACTGCCCGGATCCGGCGGACGGAGTGTGCGAAACCTCGCCGACGATGCCGGACAGCTCACCGGTCATAGGCGAAACCTCGCTCAACGTGGGGCGGGACTCCTCGAATCCCCGATCCGGCGGCGCGCGAGGTAGCAATCGCGATGAGAAGCCAGGGGCAGGACTCCTCGAATACCGGTGTAGTAGCATGGGTGTCCGACCGTTCGGCCCGAAGGGCCGCACGCAAGTGGAGTTTCTCCCACCTGAGTCTCAAGGCCCCACTGAGGTGAGGCGAAGGGGCTGGGTTCGCTCCGGCATCGTCCGCGGTGTTCCGGGTTGGCGTTCGCCCTGCGGCGCCTGAGCGTTGAGCCTCCGCCGTGCGTGGGGGCTTTTTCGTTGCCGTGCGGCCTCGCAGCCAGTCAGACCAGCAGAAGGAGCGGACACATTAGCGAGCCTCGCATCAACGATCGGATTCGGGTGCCGGAGGTACGCCTCGTGGGGCCAGCGGGGGAGCAGGTGGGCATCGTCAGGCTTGATGTCGCGCTCCGCCTCGCTGCCGAGGCGGAGCTCGACCTCGTCGAGGTGGCGCCGGACGCGCGCCCACCCGTGGCCAAACTCATGGACTACGGCAAGTTCAAGTACGAATCCGCGCAGAAGGCCCGCGATGCGCGCCGCAATCAAGGCGGGTCGGTTCTCAAAGAGATCCGGTTCCGACTGAAGATCGATCCGCACGACTATGGCACCAAACGCGGCCACGTCGAAAGATTCTTGCGTGGCGGAGACAAAGTCAAGGTGATGATCATGTTCCGCGGCCGCGAACAATCTCGCCCGGACGCGGGATTGCGGCTCCTGGCTCGCTTGGCGCAGGACATCGCCGAACTGGGCACCGTCGAGTCGCAGCCTCGCCAAGACGGCCGCAACATGACCATGGTGTTGACCCCGTTGCGCAAGAAGTCCGAGGTCAAACCGCCTGTCCGTCGTGAGCGGACCGCCGCTCGCCGTCGTCCCGATGCGGACGATGCCGGCCGGTCACTTTCCGACGATGCCGACCGTTCCGTTGCCGGCCCCTCGACACCTGGTCCGGTCGGCGGCCCAGATGAGCCTGGTGCTGGTTCGAGTGATGTCGGCGCGGCTGCGGGCGGTGACGCCGCTGTTTCGGCTGGTCAGAGCGATATCAAGGGGACTGCTCCGTCCGCTGAGCGCTCTGGGGTGGGTTCTGCCTCAGAGTCAGCGAGGTCGTTGCCGACAGGCGGGTCTTCGACTCAGGTGGGCGCGGAGTCGGTGACGCAGACATCCGCGTCTCTGGTCGAACGCGCCACGGTGCTTATGGACGATGCCGACGTGCACGGGGGGTCATCCGCCAGCTCCACCGGGACTCCGGGTCGGGATGCCCCTGGTCGGTCGGACGGGTCGGGTCTCTTGGGTGGGTCTGGCTCGTTGGATGGCTCGGGTCGGCCAGCGCGCGGATCCGAGACGACTCGCGAGGCAGTGCCTTCAGGTACATCTGGCAAGCCGACCGCCGCGAGT